>JBBSHP010000197.1:0-7574 GCA_038232555.1 Bryobacterales bacterium | reverse complement strand
CGCGGCCCCCGTATGCGGCCATGGGAAGCCCGCCTCCAATGATCTTGCCGAGCGTAGTCAGATCCGGCTTGATTCCATAGAGTTGCTGCGCTCCGCCGAGTGCCAGCCGAAAGCCCGTCATCACTTCATCGAAGATCAGCAGAGCCCCGTGCTTTTCAGTCAGCTCACGTAAACCTTCCAGGAATCCCTTCTGCGGAGGGACGCACCCCATGTTGCCCGCCACCGGCTCCACGATCACCGCCGCGATCTGGCTGCCGCGTGCCCTGAAAGCCTCGCTTACAGCATCGATGGAGTTGAACGGAAGCGCGATCGTGGTCTCCGCAAACGCTCGCGGCACACCCACTGTATCCGAAATTCCGAGCGTCGCCATCCCGGAACCGGCCTTTACCAGAAGCGAATCCACATGGCCGTGGTAGCAGCCCTCGAATTTGATCGTTAAATCGCGCCCCGTGAAGCCGCGCGCCACACGCAGTGCGCTCATGGTGGCTTCCGTACCGGAGTTCACCAGACGCACCATCTCGATCGAAGGAACGCACTCAACTATCAGCTCGGCGAGTTCCGTCTCCCGTCCCGTGGGAGCGCCAAAGCTGGTGCCGATCTCCAGGACGTCATGCAATGCCCGGATAACCGGTTCGGGGCGATGGCCCAGGATCAGGGGTCCCCAGGAGCAGACGTAGTCGATGTACTCGTTATCATCCACGTCGTAGATGCGCGATCCGTTTCCACGAGCGATAAACGGCGGAGTGCCTCCGACACTGCGAAAAGCCCTGACTGGAGAGTTGACTCCCCCAGGTATAACCTTGCGGGCTGCCGCGAACAGAGCTTCCGAACGGGGGCGGTTAACCGGCGTTTTCACGAGCGATCAGCTTGCTTAAGAAAACATTCATCACGATCTCACTGAACGTGCCGTTCAGGTTTTTCAGTAAGCGAGTTTTGAGTCCGAGGTAGGGTTGGGTCCCCGCGAAGAGGTCCTGCATCAGATCCTGGAAACGCGGGCTTTGCCTGATAAATTGGACCATCCGAGCCGGCACCGTGCTGAATAGAAATTTCCCGACGAACACCCGTTTCGCCAGGCAAGCCCCAAATTCCAAGTCTGCTGCAAAGTCCCGGCGCAACAGGCTCACATAGGCCTGGGTCTTTTCTGCGATGGAATGTGCGTCGTTCAGAACGATTTGGCTCGCCAGATCTCCGGAGCGCACCGCGTAGTATATCCCCTCTCCGGTGATTGGATCCACTAAACCGGCCGCGTCGCCAACCGCCAGCCACCCATCGCCAGCAACCCGGTTGTTGCGCCAGGCCGAGCGCTCCAGTGACGGGAGCATATGTCCGTAGAACTTGGAGTCCTTATACGAGAAGCCCTTCTCCTCCATGTAACGCTCCAGTCGTCCGCGCAAGGATTGGGCAGATTCACCTTTGCCGCAGATCCCCACGGATAGATGGCCGCAGCGCGGAAAAACCCAAATGTAGCCTTCCAGATTCGGCAGAAACTGGATATCGATATGATCCTGCTCCGAAGGCACATAGTACCCCAGCGCGTACATGGTGTCGGACGCCCGCCATTCCGTTCCCACATTGCGGAGGGAGTTGCGCGCGCCCGTGGCTACCACGCAGAAATCCGCATCCACACAACCGCTTCGCGTTCGGATTGACCAGCCTTGGCTCTTGCGTTCCACTTCAAGCACGCGGCACTGCTCCAGTTGAGCGCCTGCGCGTTCAGCGCGTTGCAGCAGCATCCTGTTCAGGTCGACGCGCGAGTAGATCACCAGGGGCTGCGAAAGACCCAGCTTGGCAGCGCCTGCTTTTGGAGCACACAGATACGTGTCTTTGATAATCTTCTTGGGCGTATCGTTTTCTATCAGAAACGGATACTCGTGATAAGCCTTATAAGTAAGTCCGCCCCCACATGGCTTTTCCCAACCCAGCTTCTCGTCGAACAGAATTGTATCCAGACCGGCCTTGGCAAGTCGTTCCGCCGCGAACGCGCCGGCCGGACCGCCTCCTAAAACTGCGACTTTTTTCATTGGGAGAGCCTCATTGCAAGGGCGGCTGAGTTTGCTGCGCGGGCAGCGGCGGATGGCCGGGAGGCAAAGCCCCCTGCGTGGTTCCGTGCGAAAGACCTTCGGTGGGCATGCCTTGGTGCGGGTTACCCGCGACGCCGGATCCGGCACGGCCTTTCACTTCCCAACGATTTCCTTTGCGCTCCAAAATGTACTTCATCTCCATGCCGTTGTTCGGGGGCCCATCTTTCGCTCGGAACGAGACAACCGCGTCAGCTTCATCTTTACGGAAGGACACCGATCCGACACTTACGTCCATGGCACTCAGGTCCGGACGCTTGGCGAGATAATCGAGGATGCCTTGCCGGACCGCCTCGGTATTCTGGATGTCTTTATGGCAGCCGAGGAGTAAAATGATCGCACAGCAAACCCCAACTACAAAACCTTTCACAAACCAATTATAGCGGCACACCACAGCGCCGACTGCCACGGCATACTGATAAGTATGGGTCTGCTGCGTCGCTTGCTCCCGTACACTTCCATTGCTGTGGTCCTGGCGCTCGCGTACGCCGGCTGGACCTTACTCTCACGCAAGCGCGTGGACAGGATCAAGGAACAAGCCGCTGAAGCTGAAAAAGGGAAGGCTGATCGCAAGATCGTTCAAGCCTACGGGGAGGGCGGCTTAAAGATCTTGATGTTTTACGCCAACCCGCCTACTCTCAGGCCCGGAGAGAAGGGCTTGCTTTGTTATGGCGTCGCAAACGCACGAACTATTCGTATAGAGCCTCAGCTAGAGGCTGTAACGCCTTCCCTTAGCAGGTGCCTCGAAGTAAGTCCGAGAGTGAACACCAAGTATACATTGATCGCCGAAGATGCAGCCGGGAAATCCGACCGCCGGATTGTTGCGATCAGCGTTCGTTAGGGACTGGTGATGGTCACATCTTTCGAGATGTCGCCTGCCTCAATGTGAACGACGTTTTTACCCGCGGTCGGACCTAGCCTGACCGATGCCCCATCGGCGCCCGGGATCTGATCGCCGAGAGCATCGACCGTCAGCACGGATCCGCCTCCCGAGCTGATAGCAACCTGAGGCAATTGCGAAATTCGTATGCCTTGCGCGTCGGTAATCCGGAAAATAATAGTTTGTTTGGACCGGGTGGCGCCGTTGGTGGGCGAGTCGAGCACTGTGATATACGCCGGTATGCGGGAACTAACTCCGTACCAGTACGGCACTCCTACAGTGACCTGTGATTTGGTGCCCTGTATCTGGAAGGAGCCTTGGTAAGTGCCTGGAGCGAGGCTCCGGTCGGTGAACTGCACGGTTACATCCTGCGACTGCCCGGGCTGTAGTTGAATGCTGTTCGATGAAGTTGTGGGAGCTGGACCGAACGAGGCGGCCTTCACGCCGACAGAAAAGGTGTCGGCAGTAGAACCAAGGTTGGTGACGGTTAGCGTCTGCGTTTGATCCACCGAACCAAAGCCGTAACCAAAGCTGACCGACGTCGGAAAGATGCTGGTAGTGCTCTTGAGAGCCGCCGCTAAATTCAGAATGCCCGCACCGGTTTGCTGCACTCCTACAGGTTTGTCGGAATTCAGAGAAGTGGCGCTGTTAATCAGCAGCGAACGGTACTGATGTGCCGTTAAGCCGGGCCGGGCAGCCTTCAGCAGTGCCGCCGCTCCAGCCACCATGGGGGCTGAAAAACTGGTTCCGCTCTCGACTACGAATCCATCGTCCGCCGCGCCGCTATTCAACACCGGTCTCGCTGTGTAGATGGACGACCCAACCGCTAGCAGGTCCGGCTTGATGGAGTAATCGACGTTGGGCCCAATGCTTGTGAACGAACTGAGCCGGTTCGGATTGACTGAAACGGGACCCAAGGTGAAAGACAGAGTCACCAGCAAGCGATCCTTCGCAAGCTGATCTTTCAAATCCACACCTGTCTGATAACTCACCATAGTGGCAGGCAGCGTAGCCGCACCAACGGCCATGTTGCTGGCATCCGGCCTGGCCGCGTCAGTGTAAATTAATGCCCCCACTGCACCCGCTTGCTGAGCGTTGTTGATTTTGACTTCGAAATTGCAAACCCCTCGCAGAATTAATGCCGTGACACCGCTTAAACTGCCAGTCGGTAGAGACTGACAAGCCATACCACTGGGGTCGAACTGTGCAACATCGACCAGGGGAGCCGTCACCGGTCCGGACGGGGTAGGACCGTCGCCTGCAATCGCTAAAACTGCTGGGGAGGTACCCACCCGGACGGAGCCGGCGATTACACGATCGTTCAACATGCTTCCTACAGAGATCGCGTTCGGTGCCGTTCCCGGTGATCCGATCGTAATCGGGTCGGGCCCGTCGTTTCCGGCGGAAATCGTCACAATCTTGCCTGCGGCTACCGCCCGCTCTACTGCCAACACCAGGACATCGTCAAACGGCAATGAAGCCACCACCGATCCAAGGCTGAGATTCAGCACGTCCATCCCGTCCGCCACCGCGTCGTCTATGGCCTTCAGAATCAAGTTGTTCGGTGCCCCTTTTTTCGGGTCAGGAAATACCTTGTAATTGCCCAGGAAAGCCTTAGGCGCCACTCCCACGATGGGACCGTATGGCCCCGCGGAGGAGACACCAGCAGATATCATTGCAACGCCGGTTCCATGCCCTTCCACATCATTGGCGATCGGCGCTGTGCCGTTGCTGCTATAGCTTCGAGCGACTATCACTTTGTTGTTGGTATACGCGAGATCGGACTCTCTGTTCACGAGGGGAAAGCCTGGCGGCACAACGAGAGAGGCGTCCTGAAAACCTGGATGCTGAGAGTCGATCCCAGTGTCTATAATGGCGATCTTGGCCCCTAAGCCTGCATTCCCCATTCCGCCGATCAAATCCCAAGCCGCAGGCACCTGTTGTAAAGGAAGGGCGTGCTCCAGTGTTCGGTTGTACATAGTGACGGGATGAACTCGCAGCACACCAGGGATCTTCGCCAGTTGCGCCGCAGTAGACCTGGGAGCGCGAACCGACAGCGTGTTGGTGACTACCTGGGTGTTATCCAGAACCTCTGAGCCGGCCGCCTCCACCGATTGGCGGACGCGGTTGTGCTGAACGCGAATCTCTGCGGAACGCGACTGAAACAAGGAATCGTTACGATGGGGACGGTGACCCCGCCGTGCGGCAAAAGTCCCGGCTGGCTCGCCTTCCAGTTCGAGGATATACTGACCAGGGACGACTTGGGCCAATACGGGAAACCCGCTAAGGAATAAAACGAGCGCTTGGATAGCTTTCATGGTCGGATTTGTTAACTATATAGATGCGGTTGAAGGTAATTTGGATAACTGTTATTTGTCGATTTTTGACATTAAACAGATAAAACCCGCTTAGCCAGCGAAGGTTGCTGGTCTGGCCCGACAGGCACATCGCGAATGGTTCAGAATAGGGGCATGACTTTTACGAGCGTTAGGGGCACGGCCCTGTCCTCTTTAGTGCTGCTGCTCCTGGTGGGGTGTTCGTCTTCGAGTGACTCTGCGGCGGCCAAAAAGGCCGAGGAAAAGCCGGATCCTCCTCTCACTGGCCGGCAAGCCTTTCAAAGGATGTTTCCGCAAGCTCGGGGTTGGGCGCTCGACGCTCAACCGTTACAGCTAACCAGCTACAATCTAACCCAGCTCAAGACAGAAGCTGGTCGGGCCGGGGCTTGGCAGGCCACCTTTGTTTCCATGGCACACCACAAAGCCCGCACCTATAGCTGGTCTGCTGTGGAAGCCGAAGGCAATTTGCACAAAGGTGTTTTTGCAGGGCCGGAACAGAGCTATGCCGGGCCCAGTGGGCAGGAGTCGCCCTTCTTGATCGCAGCCATCCGGATCGATTCCGATCAGGCTTTTGAGGCCACCATGAAGCAGAAGGACACGGTTACTTTTCTCAAGAAATCGCCTGACAAGCCAGTAATGTTTCTGTTAGAGCACACCCGGCGATTCCCCGACCTGGCGTGGCGCGTAATTTTCGGTGATTCGGTCAGCACCAGCGAGTACTCCGTGTTTGTGGATGCAACCACGGGAGCCTACTTGGAGCGAACCCACTAGGCAGGACCGGCAGTCTCTGCTGCCTGTCAGGCGAAGCATCGGCGGATTTTAGCGACGGCGAGAGCTTAGCGCGCGGCCAGCAACGCTCTTAAATGCCGAGCCCGCTCCGGAGAGCGAAGCTGCCGTAAAGCTTTCGCTTCGATCTGGCGGATGCGTTCGCGCGTGACGTCGAATTCCTGTCCGATCTCTTCCAGCGTGTGCTCGCGTTCGCAACCGATACCGAAGCGCAGCCGGATCACCTTCTCCTCCTTAGGGGAAAGCGTCTTGAGAATATTGGCAGTCTCGTCGCGAACATTCGAATCGATTACCGCATCCACCGGAGATCCTACCCAGCGATCTTCGATCAGATCGCCCAGAGCGGATTCACCATCGCGTCCCACGGGCGTTTCGAGCGACACAGGGTCGCGCGAGATGGTCTTCAGCTTTTGAACTTTTTCAACGGGAATGTCCATCCGCCGGCTGATCTCGTCATTGGTGGGAGCGCGGCCCAGTTCCTTTTCGAGCTCGCGAGTAGCCCGCAGGAACTTGTTCATGCTCTCGTTCATGTGCACCGGAATGCGGATCGTCCGGGACTGGTCGGCAATCGCCCGCGTAATCGCTTGGCGGATCCACCAGGTGGCATAAGTGGAAAATTTATAGCCGCGCCGGTATTCGAACTTATCGGCGGCGCGCATCAGGCCAATATTTCCTTCCTGGATCAGATCCAACAGGTGCAGACCACGATTGACGTATTTCTTCGCAACCGATACAACCAGGCGGAGATTGGCCTCGACCAAGTCTTTCTTGGCCCGCTCTGCCTCGATCTCGCCATGCCGAATCACCGCCATGCTGTGCTTGAGATCGGTGAGCGGAGCGCCAGCGGCGGTCTCGCGTTTGCGGACTTCTCGCCGCAGTTCGCGTACCCGCCCCTGCATAGCAGCGCCGCCGCGCTCTTCCAGTCTCCGCAACTCGCTATCGAGTTGGTTAATCTCTTCCACCGCATGCTCAATCACTCTGCTGAACTGCTTCCACCGCGATCCAAACCACGGAATGCGGCGAATGGTGCGCGACATCTCGACTTTGGCCCGGTTCAGCTTACCTTGCCAGCGCCGACGAATCTTTTTGTTGCTCAGCCCCACCGCGTTCAGCTTGTCAGCCAACTGGAAAAGGCGCTTATGAAGCTGGATTAATTCATTGAACTCGGCGCGAATGTCCGCTTGTTTCTTCGTATCGGCCGGGCTACCCTCTTCTACATCGCCGAAATCCGCAAAATTGTCCAGTTCATCTTCGTTGTTTCGCAAACGCTCGGCAATCTCCAGAATGTGATTTTGCACCACAGCGGAGCGGCTAATCGACTTCTGCATCCGGAGCTTTCCGCGCTCCATCCGGCGGGCCAGGTTCACTTCGCCTTCACGAGTCAAGAGGGGCACCGCTCCCATTTCGCGCAAATACACGCGTACCGGGTCATCGGTATAGATCGACTCTTCTACCTGAGTTGTGGCTGCGAACTCCTCCCCTTCCGGGCCTTCT
>JBBSHP010000196.1:0-7576 GCA_038232555.1 Bryobacterales bacterium | reverse complement strand
CTGCAGTTTTCTTCCGTAGAAAAGTTGGCCTCCAACTCCGTAAGGTTCCGCGGGTACTCTTCCATCTCGCCGCATTTTATCTACTGCGCCTACCTGAGTCAAGCGGATATCCAGCTTAAAAAATTGGCCCAAAAGGCCGTGCTACGCCATCCAAACTTACATATTGTGTAAGTTTGTTAACAATTGAGTTCCGGGGTTACCTTAGCTTACGTGCTAAGGTTGGATACTGACTTTTAGGCAGGAATCCTCCGAGCTCCTCCGAGCTTTATCTAATGTCACAGTAACTCAGCAACCCACCTGCGTCAAGTCCGTTTGTACTGGGCTCGACTGGGACCAGGCGACCCGATCGTGTCGTCCAAGCCGTTAAGCGATCCGCAGCCGTCGCCGCCGATCGCGGATCTGTTCCAGCCGACGGCGCTGCATGGCACTCCCAACGCTTCAGGCTTTCAGATCCGGCCCGCAATTCCGCGTTTTGATGAGGAAACTCCTGCGACGCTTGAGAGCCAACGCCATCCGCCCAGGCTCACCCAATCTATTACGTACCGGGTTCCAATGGTATTACCGACGTACGATCCGCAATACCCAAGTACGGCTATAGAATTAACACTGCTAAACCTTCATTGGAAGGAAAAACGAACGGACCCATCGATCTCCTGCGGAGTGGACGCCGGGCGAAGTAAAATAACCGTAGGCACCGGGAGTTCTCCAACGGGTTTATGCCTGAGCAGCCTTCCACATCGCTCCAGTCCGCTATTCCGAAGAAAAAGCGCTCGCGAGCTATTGCTCGGATATCGAATCTGGTAGGCAGAGCGAGCCGGGCTTGGACCGTGCTGCTCATATTCATTCTCTTATCAGTGCTCGCCTGGTTAACGACTTGGAGAATCTACCCCAAAGTAAGCGCCCGAAGAGCCCTGGATAACACCCAGTTTCAGGAATCGGGCAAGCTGTTGTTGCAGGTGTATCCCTATGGCAACGGTTTAAAGGTAGGCTGGGATTCCAGTAGCACGCTCATTCAACAGAGTGATAGCGGAACAGTTCATATCTTGGACGGTAGGCAGCAACTGGATATACCGATTGATGCAGTCACACTTCGATTGGGACATTTAGCTTACACGCCTTTGACGAACGAGGTACGTATAGAGATGACCGTTAGGGGCAAAGGCGGGGCAGAAGTGGGTGATTCAGTCCACCTGATCGATGGTCAGGGCCTAGTCACCGCGCAAGCTCTCGCTAAGGAGCCTGAATTCTCAAGCCCGTCCGCGACCCGGCCGGAGTTAAAAGACGTTGAACCCTCGCCGACCCTACCAAAGTTTACCCTAGCCATGCCCCCGATTGAGCAACTACATCAACCCCCTATCGCCGCCCAATGGCATCCGGTGCCGCCCGATATGGCGACCGGCGCGCCTAATTAGTTGGGCTCGTCGCAGGCACGCGTACTTCATCGTACTAGCGCCGGGATTGTTCCGGAAGCCGCCTCCTGATACAGCTTGGCAAGGGCCGCCCCATTTTTCGCATAGGCTTGTTCCAGGAATCCCTTCACTTGCGATTTCGCCGCCGGGGACAACGCCGCGGGGCCGGTGATGGTCACAGCACGAGCGTAACAGTAAAAGGCGAGAGGCTCTTTTTCCCTACGCTTCTGTCCGAGGATGCTGCTCCCGAGCCAAAACGAAGCGGTCGCATCGCCGGGGTCTTGCTGGAGACTTTGCTTTAGCTCGGCTTCAGCTTTGATCCATTGTTTCCGGTTTAATGCAATCCATCCGAGTGTACGATGCGCTAAGCCGCGACTTCGGTCTCTTTCGTGAGTCCAGGCTTCTTGAGAGACCGCCTCCGGCTTTTTTCCCGGCGGATAGTTAAGCAACGCCCGTGCCGCTTTCTCACTCCGGTTTAAGGCGCTGGGAGAAATATCCTGCAACTGCGTCGTAAGCAGGGTAATCCAGTAGTTCCCCAAGCCCTTGTAATCGTCTATTGCCATCTCCTCGGCTGTGCGCAGCATTTCGCGCGTCTGGCCGAGAGCCTGCTGTGTGGTGATCAACCGATAGAATCGCTCTTGACGAAAAGCGGAACGGGGATATTGTTGCACCCATTGCCGCAATAAAATGAGGCGCTTTTCGGGCGTGGTTTGCTTGTCGATGGCTTCAAAGATCTCATACTCGGCACGATCCTGAAACGCTTTGGTTTGGGCAAACGAAGGAAAGACAGTCCAAAAAAGAAACCATGCCGTCCATCTACATAGGCAAAGCAAAGTTTCGCTCCAGACCTCTAAATTATCGCAGTCCGCTCACAACAAAGTTGGCGCGAGACGGACCTGTCGGTAGTGTCAAGAATGTCCGCTACAATGAAGTCGACGACTTGGTCATTTCCCTTCGGCTGTTTTGCTCGAATATTGAGTCTTCATTCGTTGCTCGGAAACTGTAAATTTTAGGGGTTCGTACCAAAGAGTTTGAATAGTACCGTCGGCGATGTATTCTCGGTCCTGATCTTAAACGTTCAACCGGCTTGCAACGGAAATAGCTTTCCTTTTTACGAGACTGGCTATTGGATTCCAAACTGGACGTCGAAAGTCCGGAGGGTCTTGTGGCCTTCCGTGGGCTCATGGGTGTAGGGGATTCGGCCATTCGGATCATGAGGCTAGGATATGAGTAAACTCGCCGCTTGGGATAGACGCCCTCGCAGACGAGATTTCCAACGCATGCGTGACCCGGTTTGCGCGTGGGCGTCTGTCTGCGACCGGAACAAATCGAGATAGGCCACGACCGGAAGATCATCCGCCAAAAACCCCAATCCGATCCCACTACGGTGTTAATTGACAAGATCGGATATGGAGAGAAATCATCAAGAAGGTCGTAGAGGGCGTTTCCGGATGTGCTCCTTATTCCCGAGCACGTCGACTAGTCTGAGGTCCGTGCCATTTACCCCAAGCGTTTACTATGTTCTACGGTGGACGGCCCCATCGATCAGCGGCAAAAAGATTTGATGAGAGCCATGAAGCAGGGAAACACGGCCATGTGCCGTACTTGGTATCCGGATCCGCAAAATGCAAGAGGGAAAGCCCTCTTCCAGCGGTAATCCTGCTGCCGAGGGACACGGGGGCAAAGCCCGGAGTGCTACGGATTGAACCGTCCGAGTATGGTCCAGGCGAGCAGTTTCAAAATGTGGGCTTTACCGCCCAAGCCGCTGATCTTTGATGGCGTTGGTCCAGAGGCGGGATAGATGCGCGTAACTGGCAACTCTTTGACTCTAAATCCGAGGCGAGCCGCCCGAATAGATAAATAGTAGTGCAGATTGTATGTGTCAAATACAGCCCGAAACGGTTGGACATCCGGATGTGTCAAAAATTGGATGCTAAATGCGCGGAATCCGTTGGTTGTGTCTGTGTAGCGGAACCTTGCCGCAAGGCTGAGCAGTGGAGCATGCAGCCACCGCAAGCCTAGTTTGCGATCGAGCGGCGTGTTTTCTTCATGCCCTCCTGGAACATAGCGTGATCCTTGGATGAAGTCCCATCCCCGGTCCAATTCCTCGAGAAAGGATGGGATCGCCTCTACGCCGTCTTTGCCATTTCCGTCGATGGTTACAATTCCTTCGTATCCTTGCTGAATCGCGTAGCCGAACAGCATGCGTAATTGCGCGCTGAGCTTACCGGGCCCCGTCTTTACCAGCAGACTATGAACTCCGTACTTTCGCATTTCGTCCGGATCGCCACTCCCGTCTCGACTCCCGCCATCTCCGATTAGAATGTCGGCTTTCAGTCCCAGTTTGGCCATCCGATCCAACTGCTGTGTGAGTCGCTTGCCCTCATTAATTACCGGGATGCAGATGCAGTATTTCGCGGTTCGCGGACGCAGTTCGTAAATGCGATACTCCGGTATTTCCCAGCCCGCCGGGAGATGTTCCCTTGTATTTGACATGGGCTCTATAGGGAGACCTCCCCGTACGTGTCCCTTACATACCGAATTGCATTGCTCACATCCGCTAGAGCTTCGTCCGTGGCACGCATTTCAAGAGCTACCCAATTTCGATATTCGATCTGTTGCAATGAAAATGCTATTTGGCGGTGGTCGATCACAGGATTCCGGAATGGCCCGAGAGAAGGTTCGCTGACGTGGAAATGGGAAAGAATATCGCGATTGTCGCGTATGGCTCCAGCAGCGTCTTCATGGGCAAGATACATGCACGCCGTATCCAGATGGAGCCGAAAACCTGGGGAGTCCACCGCTCGCACCAGTTCACCGGCTTGCCGGCTGTTCGTGACGAAGCGGCAACCATACTCGATCGGATTTGCCTCTAGGCAAAGGCATACGTCCTTGGCGTGGTAGTAGCCGGCCGCCAAACCGAACAATTCGCAGGCTAGATGGAATGCGTCTCGCTCAGATATTGCGCCAGGATCCCGATTCTTCGGCGCACCGAAGACTACGTTATCCGCGCCCATGGCCGCGGCGAGATCGGCGCAGAGTTGTAGGTGCTCGAGCGTTTGTTCACGCTGGCTATCGTTGCCAAAAATGAGACAGTCGGGTTTACCAAACAAGATCGCTTGCATGGACGAGATCCGGAGGCCTTTGCCGCCAAATCCTTCGCATAACCGTGCTGCGGCCTGAGCCGATGCGCCGTTCCAATCCGGCCACACTCGTGTAGGCGCTATTTCCACGGCGTTTACACTCTCCACTCGCAACGTACGAAGAGCCTCCCGGTCGAGAGTTGCTGGCCATGCGATGTTCGAGACCGATATTCTCACCCTGTCTCACCCGCATGGAACCGCTCAAAATAACCTCCCATTTGGGCCAAGACCTGAGCGCCCGTGTACACATATTGCCCGCTCGCGCCAAAACAGGCCGCATAGCGGGTCTGGATATCGTAAATTGCCGGTGAAATTGCCGAAGCACCGATCTGCTTGCCCGAAAAATACAGGTCGACAATCGTTTTTGTAAGAATCGGTTCTGTCGCCAAGTTCACGATTCTGAGTTTGTTCGCTTCGGCCGTCATCGTATCCGCCCATAGACGTCTCACATCGTAATATTGGAAAACGCTATCGGGATTGATACTCTCCAAATTGTTATCATGAAGCAGATCGAAGATTACGTTCTTCTTCAGCCCGGGTCCGAAGACACCAGGTAACCGGACAATTAGAAGGTCTTCGAACAACTGTTTAAAACGCTCTTCCACATAGAGGCGGTTCGTGCCGTACGGATGATTCGGATGTGTGTGGCAGTCGGAGAACTCGTCAACGCCTGCTGTGTGAGGATAAACATCTACTGTCGAAATCAGAATTGCTCGCTCCGTCTTCACATATGCCAAATGTTCAAGCAGCTCTTGTATTGCGGCCCGGTCCTTCTCGGGAAACTGATTTGCGCGCCATTTTGCGGCGGCAACAGCACAGCACACGAGTACATCAAACCGCTGTCCTCGAATCCGCTCGATGTCCGTGGAGTGATAGCAATGTCTGAAGGAATGTTGTTGTGCCAGGTTTCCGCCAATGAACCCGGTGTGCCCGATTAGCCCTGATGTAATCATCCGAAGTATTTGGGCCAGACTACTATAAGAAGTGTTCAACTACTTCGGTCCGTAGTCTGCTATGAGAGAGAGTATGTCGACGCCTTCCAATGATAGCCTGGAACCGACACGGTTGTCCCCGTCCGGAAATTCGTACTCTCATCATGTGCCGGGCACGAACATCTGCGTGCAGTTTACCATTAATATCATCCGCAGGCTCGTGCGTGAGGCGGCGGGCCTTGCGCCCTTATCAAGCAGCAGCGGCGTTCTATTGGGCACTTACGCGGCCGATGCTGGTAAGGTCAGCATTACCATCGAAGATTACGATTCCGTGACGCCATCGGGATTTTCATCGGCATCGGGATATGCCGATCTTCTGCGATTGATCTCTCTCTGGAAAACAACCTCAACTGGGCGGATGTATGCCGTTGGCCTACTCCGGCTGGGGCAGTACCGGAACGTTTCGGAAACCGACTCCGAAATCGCGAGAACCCAATTTGCCGAGCACCCCGCTGTTATGCTGGCCGTCAATAACGACCTTCCACAGGAGGTTGCCTGTCTGCTTTTTGCATGGACCGGGACCCCGAACGCGACACCGCTGACAAGCGTTCTGCCGTTGCCAAAAGCCGTGTTCATGAGCCAGGAGCTCACGGCCATTTCCGATCGGAAACCGGACGGGCGTCCCATGCTGACGAACCAGGCTGCTCCTAGCCTGGCTCCCGCAATGCCGCCAACAACCACGGGATTTTTGAAGAAGAGCGCACGAGCGTGGTTGCTGGTATTGTCCATCGTGGTTATTCTAGCCCTCGGCACGGTCGCTGTCCGATATCTCTGGCCGGAGCTGAAATTCGGCTCCGAAGCCTCGGCCGCTCGTGTTACAGACCCCTCCACCGCGCTCTCATTACAAGCTGTGGGATCAAAGGGCGAAATAATGATTACTTGGAACCACGCGTTCCCGTTAACCATACTCGCTCTGCCGGCCTCGCTGACGATTACCGATGGGGGCTACCGGCGGGTGGTCCCCTTGGATTCAAGATCCTTTCGTGAAGGCAAGGTGAGCTATTTGCCGTCGACTGATGATATCGACGTCCGGCTCGAAGTAGCTGGTGCCCAGAATAAGACGTTTGCTGAATCGGTTCACCTGCTTGGTAACGGCCGCAGCACTGCTTTGCAGCAGTTCGACAGGTCGGCCAAGCCGCAATGGTTGGATAGCCGTCTTCCTGAGCCTCCACACACCCGACCGGCGCCGAAAGAATTCGCGCCACCCGCTTCCAGGAAAGAACCGGACGCTCCGGCTCAGCAGGGGTCACCATCTGTGGCATCTGTGGCCTCCGCGGCCTCCGCGGTCAAGGGTGTACCTGCTTCCAGCCAAGAAGTGTCGCGTGAAATTGCCGGACCCGTCGCTCCCTCTGGTTCAACTCAGATTACCGAGTTGCCGCCGGCTCGCTTACCAACGACTATTAACGACGTGCTCCCATCATTTAAAACAACTCCGAATGAGTCTGTCGAGCATGCGCGCAATCAGAAGCCGGACGAGCAGCCATTACCCCCTTCATCCAAATCAATAGCCATCTCACCATCGGTGCCAATTTATCAGCCTTCTCCAAAGATTTCCGCGGCGCTCCGCCTTTCGTTCGCCGCCATGAAAAAAGAGGTTCATATCTTAGTGGACATTAATGAGAACGGCACAGTGAGCCGGGCGCGTGCCGTCGATTCCCAGCCAAATAGTCCTCACCTGTTGGAGAACGCGGCATCGGATGCTGCCCGCCTGTGGCGCTTCCGGCCGGCCAAGGTTGGCGATAAACCAGTCCCGAGCACAATGATACTCGTATTCAAATTTTCTTTTTAGCTGTACTCGATGCCAAGATCCGGCAGCGCTCTCTAACCGTACCGGCCGGTCGCTGCCCGCGCGTCGTAATCAGTTCGAAAATCGGGTTCTGTTGCAGACATCGGGTGTTGGGGATCAATGGAACGGAAAACCGGGTTAAGTAACGCGAGTTATGCAGATTCCGTGGCCCGACAGTGGGACAGGCAAGTTTCCGATAAGCACCTTTGAGGAGTATCCAGGCGCACACTTTGCAGCCCGCTGCGG
>JBBSHP010000195.1:0-7596 GCA_038232555.1 Bryobacterales bacterium | reverse complement strand
GGTGAGGTTCTGGCGATTCTGGGGCCGAATGGATCGGGGAAGAGCACCCTACTACAGGTGATCAGCGGCATCCTGCAACCGACCACCGGACGCGCGCTTTGCAATGGCCGGGTTTCGGCGCTACTTGAGTTGGGTGCAGGCTTCAACCCGGAGTTCACGGGCCGCGAAAATGTTTACCTCAATGGTGAAATCACGGGTGTCGGCCCGAAGGAAATGGAACAAATCTTTCCCGAGATAGAGGCCTTCGCCGAGATCGGTAAATTCGTAGATCGACCGGTTAAGGAGTACTCAACGGGCATGTACGTCCGGCTTGCGTTCTCAGCCGCCATTCACGTCAAACCGGAGGTTCTGATCGTGGACGAGGCGCTTTCCGTAGGTGACGCAATCTTCGCTACGCGATGTATCCGAAAATTCGAAGAGCTGCGGCAAAACAAAACGACGGTCCTTCTGGTATCTCACGATCTGGGATTGGTGAAGCGTCTTGCCGATCGTGCGATTTTCATGCTGCATGGCAAGATCGAAGCGGAAGGTCCGGCCAAGGACGCTGTGAACCGGTACGTCGGTTATGTCCTCGATAACGAGCGCAACGTGAAAGCAGGCAACGGGAACAGAGACCTGGCCGGCGGTGGTGCCCAGACCACTTTCCGGCATGGCGATGGAGCGACTACCGTGAGCGCTGTTGACTTGCTGGATGGCGCTAGGAATTCCTGTGAGTCGTTCGAGCGCGGGCAAACGCTCGTGATCCGCGTTCGGGCCATTTGCAACACAGCGGTTGTGGACCCCGTGGTTGGCATTTTAATCCGTAATCGAATTGGAATGGATGTGTTTGGCACCAACACACGCCTGGAGCAGATCCCGCTTGGCCAATTTGGACCAGGCGAGTCCCTCGAAGTAGAATTCCAGCTAGACTGTCTACTCACACGGCAGGAGTACACATTGACGGTGGCCACTCAATATCAAGACGGACTCAGCCAGGACTGGCTGGACGACGTGCTCTCTTTTCGCGTGATCGACACAAAAGATTTGGCCGGCGTATTGAATTTGAACGCGCACATAACGCACCGGCGGCCTTCTTGATAGCGCGTATCAGCGAGATAACGCGCGGCTTTCAACGCTCCTACTGGGTAGCCAACATCCTCGAGCTGTTTGAACGACTGGCTTTTTATGGGTCCAAGGCCGTGCTGGCTGTGTATATCGCAGAAAAAGTGGGCCTCGGTCCGCAAGTCGCAGGATCGTTGGTTGGCCTATTTTCGGGAGTTCTCTATTCACTGCCAATCATCGCGGGAACTTTCGTCGACCGCTATGGTTTCCGCCGGACGCTTACCGCATGCTTTGCTTTCTTCACCGTTGGATACTTTTTAATTGGTCTGGCAGGATTGCAATTTGGACAGCAGATTGTAAGTGCGAGCGGCCGCACACCCTACATGACCGCTGTGCTCCTTCTGACCGCGGCAGGGGGGTCTTTGATCAAGCCTTGCATCGTCGGCACGGTGGCCAAAACGTCTACCGAAGAAACCCGGTCGCTGGGCTACTCGATTTATTACACGCTGGTTAATTTTGGGGGTGCTATCGGTCCGCTGCTGGCGCTGCAGGTACGTGAAAACCTGGGAATCGAATATGTCCTGATCATGTCGTCGCTGACGTCCTTCCTCATGTTGATTGGTACGCTGCTTTTCTTTCGCGAGCCGGTGGACCGCGGAACGGGCCCAGGCCGCACACTCGCTCAAGTATTTGGAGAGATGTTGCTGGTGTTCCGGAACGGGCGTTTCATTCTGTTCCTGGTGATCTTTTCCGGCTTCTACATTATGTTCTGGCAGATGTTCTACTCACTGCCGTTCTATGCGAAAGAGGTGATCCACTTTGCCCGCTTCGAACTTCTTGAAACCGTTGATGCGTGGACCATCATTCTGTTGACCGTTCCCGCGACGGCGCTGGTGAAGAAATGGCGGCCCGTCACGGCGGTTGCAACAGGCCTGGGGATCGCGAGTGTGTCCTGGTTGTTGATCCCGATCAAGCCCTCAGCGGCAATGGTCGTCGCGGCCATTGCGCTATTTGCGGTCGGCGAGTCTACTCTCGCTCCTCGTTTTTACGAATATGTCGCTAGCCTCGCTCCCAAGGAACAAGTAGGAACTTATATGGGATTTGCTTTTCTTCCGGTGGCGATCGGGTCGTTTGCAGCGGGACCGTTGGCGGGATGGCTTGTCACGCACTATATTCAGAACGGAAGCAATCCGAACATGATCTGGTATATTCTCACGGGAATCGGAACCGTCTCCACCATTGCGATGGTTTTCTACAACCGGCTGCTCGCGCCGCAGGTTCGGTAAAGGAGTTCGCCTCATGCGATTGCAAGAGATACAGCACGCTCTCCGCGAAGAAGGAATGGATGGATGGCTCTTCTTCGATCATCATCTACGTGATCCGCTCGCCTATCGGGTTCTTCAGTTTCAGGTACCCCGAACCCCCACGCGGCGCTGGTATTATTTCGTTCCGTCGGAAGGTGAGCCAAGCGCTTTGGTCCACCGTGTGGAGCCGCACATGCTGGATTCGCTCCCTGGCAAGAAGATACTCTATGCGGGTTGGCAGAGCCAAATACAAGGACTGAAGGACCTGCTGCAGGGCTGCCAGAAGATTGCCATGCAATACTCTCCCGAGTGTGCGATCCCCTATGTTGCGATGGTGGACGCAGGAACACTCGAACTAGTCCGCCAGACCGGTGTGGAAGTGATCACTTCAGCCAACCTCATCCAGCTTTTCGAAGCGCGCTGGACCGATGAACAGTTCCAAACACATCTTGAGGCGGGCCGTCGAGTGGATCGGATCCGGGCAGCCGCGTTCGACCACATTGGCGAGCATCTCCGTTCAGGACGGCCCATCACTGAGTGGCATGTGAATCGTTTCATCCGTAGTGAATTCGACAAAGCCGGCATGATTACGGATCACGGGCCAATCGTGGCAGTGAACGCCAACATGTCCGACCCGCATTATGAGCCTAGTGGGGAACGCAGTCAGCCGATCCGAAAAGGGGATGCCGTGCTGCTCGATATGTGGGCCAAGCTGAATCAGCCCGGTGCCGTTTACTACGACATTACCTGGTCAGGGTTTTGCGGTGCTGATCCACCGGAGGCCTTGCATAAGGTGTTTACGATTGTTCACGATGCTCGTGAAAAAGCCGTGGAGCGTGTCAAATCGGCTGTGGTGAACAAGGAAACTCTGCACGGCTATGAAGTGGACGATGCGGCCAGAAACCACATCGTGCAGCACGGGTACGGCGAGCAGTTCGTCCATCGCACCGGCCATTCCATCGGCGAAGAGGTGCATGGAACGGGTGCAAACATGGATAACCTGGAGACCCACGACGAGCGCAGGATCATTCCCGGAACTTGTTTCTCCATAGAGCCCGGCGTGTACCTGCCTGAGTTTGGAATTCGCTCCGAGGTGAACGTGTTTGTCGGGGCGACTGAGGCGCGTACGACAGGCGAGGTTCAGAGCGAACTGGTGAAGATCGCCTGAACCCTAACTGGTTCGGACCTTGGTCCAGGCCCGGTTCCCGGCCGACTGCAGCACTGCGTCCGTAACGTAGTCGGTCATCAACCCTTCACGAAACGTTGGCGACGCAGCCTTACCTTCACCCAAGCCCTGAAGGAAGTCGGCCACCTGATGGATGAAGGTGTGCTCGTATCCGATTTGCAAGCCAGGCACCCACCAATTTTTCATGTAGGGTTGATCGCTATCGGTGACGTGGATGCTTCTCCATCCGCGTATATGCCCTGGGTCGCGATGATCGTAGTATTGGAGGCGGTGTAAATCGTGGAGGTCCCAGATTACGGAGGCATGTTCTCCATTGATCTCCAGCGTGTATAGCGCCTTGTGCCCGCGGGCGTAGCGTGTGGCTTCGAACGTCGCCAGCGAGCCGTTCTGAAAGCGCGCCAGGAACGCGCACGCATCATCAATGCGGACTGGCTCATCCTTGCCGGTGAGCACGTGTTTGCGGGTTTTGATGAATGTCTCAGCCATCGCTGTGACGTCATCGATCTGCCCATTCAACCACATCGCGGTATCGATGTTGTGTGCGAGAAGATCGCCCGTCACGCCGCTCCCCGAGACGCTGGCATCCAGACGCCAGAGCCCTTCGCCGCCCTGCGGCAGATCACTTGAGATGGTCCAATCCTGCAGGAATACTGTGCGGTAGTGAAAGATCTTCCCAAGCCGTCCCTCGTCAATCAGCTGCTTCGCCAACATGACTGCCGGCACCCGACGGTAGTTGTACCAGACCATGTTCGCCACTCCAGCAGCTTCGACTGCCGAGACCATCGCCTCCGATTCGGCAGGGTTGCGCCCCAGGGGTTTCTCGCACAGGACCATCTTGCCGGCCTTGGCAGCAGCAATCGCTATTTCCGCATGGGTGTCGTTCGGACTCGCGATATCCACCAGATCGATCTCGGGCGACTCGACCAGCGTGCGCCAGTCGGTCTCCGCGGACTCATAACCCCATTGCGCCGCAAACGAGTTGGCCCGATCGGCGTTCCGGGCGCATATGGTTTTCAGAACCGGCTGATAAGGCAGATCGAAGAAGTTATTGACCCTGCCGAACGCATTGGAGTGCGTACGGCCCATAAATCCGCAGCCGATGACGCCTATGTTCAGCTTCTTTTTCATCGCCATCCTCAATCCCAACCGTGTGCGTTACGAACGGCGATCATTGTCCGCAGAACGTCGTTCCAGTTTTGCTGATGCAGCATGACTGCATTTGGAAACATGCAGCCGTCCCAGCAAATATGTTCAAACGCGCGCGTTGGCGTACCTTGGTCATCGCGCATCCAGGCGCCCGCATCGCGCACGATGTCGAGCTTCCCATTCGGATCGAAAGGCTGGCAGTGTTTCCCGGTTTTGTCGTGCGAACCCGATCCCTTGACGGTCCCATCATTCTGGGCCACATGAAAATCAAACGTCCAGGGACGTAATGCACGTGCCATTTCACGATAAGCATTTGCAAATTGGTCGCTTTGGTCCCAGTCAAAATCTTCGGGTAGAAGCCGGTCTTCGGGAGCGTTGTAGCCCAGCGTGAAGAGCATCGTATGCGCCATATCGGCCTGGAATCCTACTGTTTTCGGCATCCCGACGCGTTCCAGCAGGTCCACGTTGCGGCGCCAACTCTGCATGCCGCCCCAACATATCTCGCCTTCAGCGGCCAGCCGCTCACCAAAACCCTCAGCGATGGAACCGGCCTCACTGAAGGTCTGCGCAATGACCTTTGTATTTCCCTCTGGGTCTTTGGCCCACTCAGCAGGGCTGGCTGCGGAATCGATGCGAATGACGCCGTAGCTCCGGACCCCCAGATTGCGAAGCTTGCTGCCAATGCTGCAAGCCTTCCTGACTTGAGTCAAAAATCGGCCACGCTCTTCTGGATTGCCCATGGCCGAGCCTCCGCCCGTTGGAGGCCAGACGGGAGCAACCAGGGATCCGGCTCGTAATCGCTTGGAAGATAATTTTTCCGCCAGCCGCGCCAAGTCATCGTCCGAGGAATCGATGTCCGTGTGAGGTAATGACAAGAACAGATCCACGCCGTCGAAGCGCGTACCATCGACTTCTGCGGCGGCAGTCATGTTCAACATGGTGTCCAAATCAATGGGAGGCTCTGAGTCAGGGCCCTTGCCTACCAATCCCGGCCACATCGCATTATGTAGCGCCGGATGGCTATGGGTTGCATTCATACTCACCCAAGGTTACACGAACCGGAGTATAAAGAGAATGTGAGCTATCGAGCATTCGGAAATGTAGCAACTTGGGGTATCGCACTGTGGCTGTGCGGCGCGTCTACATTGGTGCAGGCACAAACATTGAAGTTGCCCGACGGAGCCGGCAAGGCCACTACTCAGAAACTGTGCGGTTCCTGCCATGCCGCGGAACTCGTCATTGGCCGGCAGGAGAGCCGGGAGGGCTGGGGGGCTATCGTGGAGAACATGATCGAACGGGGCGCCAAGGGCAGCGAGGATGAGTTCTTCGACGTAGTCGATTACCTTGCAACCAACTTCTCAAAGACGTCTCCGGTGATGAAAATCAACGTCAACAAGGCGACGGCCAAGGATCTGGAGAATTCACTGCGGATCCCGGAAAAGCAGGCTGCCGCAATCGTCCATCAGCGCGAACAGAAGGGTGCTTTCCGATCCATTGAAGATCTCGTGAAGATTCCTGGAGTAGACGCGATCAAAATTGCGGCCAACAAGAAGAGACTCGCTTTTTAGCACCCATTAAAGAGGTATCCTGTTTTCTTCCCATGCTAAGTAAATACAGTGTTCTGATCGCGATTGTGGGTGCTTGTGCGCAGTTGCCAGGTGCGGACTGGCCGACCGACGGCGGCAATCCCCAAAGGACCGGCTGGCAGAAAGACGAGAAGATCCTTAACAAGGAAAATGTCAAGGGTCTGCGGACACTGTGGAAGCTCAAGCTCGACAATGTCCCGCAGGAAATGCACTCCATTTTCCCTCCTTTGATTCTTGAGAAAGTCAAGACAGGCACAGGTCTAAAGCAGATAGGAATCGTGGCGGGCATCTCCGACAACATCTACGCAATTGATGTGGAAGCCGGCGAGATTATTTGGAAAAAGCACTTCGATTACCCGACGCCGGCCAGACGCGGCAGGCCTGGAGATCCACTCTGTCCGCCCGGGCAGACGGCCACTCCAGTGATTGGTCCGCCTAACGCTGCCGGGCTGCGAACGATCTATGCTTTGGCGGGTGACGGTAAGATCCATTCGCTGAATGTGGCCGACGGAGAGGACGTCGCCCCACCTTTTCAGTTCGGTTACCCCAACGGAAAGTCGTACGCCCTGAATTTGTGGAATAACGTCCTATACACGACGACATCGCAAGGGTGCGCGGGCAATCCGAATCAGATTTGGGCCGTAGATGTTACGGATCCGGAGCACAAAGTCTTGACCGCTAATCCAAAGAGTGGCGGGTTGTGGGGCCGCACCGGCGCGGCAATCGATTCAAGCGGAATGGCCTGGGCTCCGACCGGAGATGGCCGGTACGATCCCGCGCATCAGATCTACGGAAACGGACTTATCGGGGCCAAGATCGAGGGTAAAGAACTGAAGATCAAAGATTGGTACGAGCCTAGCAATTGGATATGGCTGGAAAAGCGCGATCTCGATATGCAGGTGACTCCAGCGATCTTCAAATACAAGGGCCGTGAACTGATGATCACCGGTAGCAAGGAATGCCGCGTGTACTTGCTTGACACCAAGTCCGCCGGCGGCGCAAACCATCAGACGCCGTTGTACCGAACGCCTCTGCTGTGCAACGACGAAGCTGACTTTCAGGCGGCGGGCATCTGGGGCAGCATGGCAAGTTGGGAGGATGCAAAAGGCACGCGTTGGGCGTTGACACCTTTCTGGGGACCGGTGCATCCCGATTTCAAACCACCCGTCTCGTATGGGCCAGTCACACACGGCGCCGTGGTTGCGTTCAAGGTGGAAGAGCATGGCGGAAAATTCCAGTTGATACCGGCCTGGATGTCCCGTGACATGGATCAGGCGGAACCACCGGTAATTGCGAATGGCGTAGTTTACTCGTACGGGAACGGCGAGAACGC
>JBBSHP010000194.1:0-7609 GCA_038232555.1 Bryobacterales bacterium | reverse complement strand
GCTCCATCGGAGCCGTTAATTTCCACATGAAACTCGTCTTCCTGGATGCGGGATATCATGCCGGAAACCAGGTCGATTCGGTCTGGAGCGCATCCTCCATCCTCATCCTGTGCTCGAGCGTGGTCGGCCGCCTTTCCGTCGGATACTTCTCTGACCGGTTCCCCAAGAAGTACGTGATGACGGCGACCTATTTCATTGTGGCCGCGACAATTCCTCTGCTGCTCATGGTGAAGGCGCCGGAAACCCCTTTGGCGTTCTCGCTTCTCTTCGGCTTCGCGATGGGTGCCGATTACATGCTGATTCCGCTGATGGCCGCAGATCAGTTCGGAGTAAATTCCCTACCCCGGGCCATGGCGGTGATCCTTCCTGTGAACACCATCGGCCAGACCTGGTTTCCGTACTTCGTCGCGCTCCTGCGCGAGAAGTTTGGAAGTTATAATGTCGCCATGGGCGCAGTGTTCGGACTCGCGATGTTGGGCGCCCTCGCAATCGCGCTGCTGCCCCGGCAGGAGAAGGACCAGAACGATCCTGTGTATGCCGCCCGCACCGGGCCAGCTACGGCTTGAACATTGCGCTGGATGCCACTCCGCTTACCGAACCCACCGGTGGAATCTCCCGGTATACAAGCGAGTTAAGCCGAGCTCTAGCCGAGCAATTCCCGGAAGACAACTATTGGCTTCTCTCGGACCAGCTTTTCCGGCCCCCGGCACTTGAGTTTGAGAACCTGCGGTGTGGCGCCGGGCCGCAAAGTGCCGTCGAGCGGCGCTGGTGGTTGTGGGGGCTGCACCGCGAGATGTCCCGACTGCGTATCGGCCTGTTCCATGGAACCGGTTTTTCCGTGCCCTACCTGCCTTTGCGTCCGAGCGTTCTGACGCTGCACGATCTTTCACCCTGGGCGGATGCCGCCTGGCACAGTTCGGCGGATCGAGTACGACGGCGCACTCCTCTGCTGTTGCGGCTGGGGCTGGCCAGGTTTGTAATCACTCCTTCCGAAGCCATCCGGAAGCAGGCACTGGAACGGTTCAGGCTGTCACCTGAACGGATCGTGGCCATACCTGAGGCAGCGTCCGCATTGTTCCGGAGTGTTTCGGCTTCGCCAATTCGCACACCGTATTTTTTGTACGTCGGGACGCTGGAACCTCGTAAAAACCTTCGCGTCCTGATAGAGGCATGGCGGCAAGTTCGCAAACGCCATTCCATCGATCTGGTTCTGGCGGGGAGCTGCCGCGACGATTTCCAACTGCCAGAGGTCGAGCCGGGTCTCCAGATCTTAGGCGCAGTTCCGGACGATCGATTGCCGGAACTCTTTTCGGGAGCACTGGCCGTGGCCTACCCGTCGCTCTACGAGGGCTTCGGGTTGCCTGTACTGGAAGCCATGCAGTGCGGCGCAGCGGTATTCACGTCGCTGGATCCCGCAATTTCAGAAACGGCGGGAGGCGCTGCGGTCCAGACGGACGCGCGGGATGGCAGGGCTTGGGCCGAGGCCCTCACTGCAGCGGTGGAACAGCCGGATTGGATCGCCGGGCTGCGCGAAAAGTCGATTGCGCGCGCCCGTGAATTTTCATGGGCACGAACCGCCGCCCTGACCCATGAGGTCTACGTTGCAGCGACCTGAAGCGCTATTTCTCACACCCGAGTCGCCTTATCCGTCCATTGGCGGCGGCCCCTTGCGAGCCGCTTCGCTGCTCGAGTACCTGATTCAGCATTACACCGTGGACGTAGTTGTGTTCCGGCAGCCTGGCGAATCAGATCCCCGGGAAGTCTTTCCCGCCGGTAAAGTGCGTGAGATCCATGTGCTCGACCTTCCGCTCCACTCGAAGTCCCGGCCAGCTCGCGCAGGACGAAACGGCCTCCGGTTCCTTCGTAACCGGCCTCCGTTATTGGATCGCTTCTCCGGCTTCGACTCCTCGCTGGAAGGTGTCGTCTTGGGAAGACAGTACGACCTGGGCGTCGTCGAACATTTCTGGTGCGCTCCGTACCTGAGGCAGCTCCGCGCAGCCTGCCGGAAGCTAGTGCTCGATCTACACAACATCGAATCGGTGTGGCACCACAGACTCGCTAACACCAGCACAGCCCTGCCAGCTCTTGCTCATAAACGGTTTGCTGCGGCCTATCGCAGGCTGGAGCGCAACCTACTGCCGCAGTATGATCACGTACTGGTCACCTCGGCGGCTGATCGGAATCTGGTAACGCCCTTCACTGCCCCAAACACGGTCACAATTTATCCCAATGCCCTGCCCCACACTCCTCTGCCGCCAAGGGCGGAGCAGTTCTCGATCGTGTTCAGCGGGAATCTCGAATACGAACCCAATATTGCCGCTGTACGCTTCTTTTGTGCCAAGATATGGCCAGTTTTGCGCGAACGGTGGCCGGGTCTGATTTGGGAGATTATCGGCAAAAATCCACAAGCGATCACCCGGATTGTAGCGGGAGATGCGGGCATCCACCTGACCGGCCCGGTGCCCGACGCCGTCTCAGCCATTGCCCGATCTCAGGTAGCCGTGGTTCCCCTGCTGGCTGGAAGCGGCACCCGTTTGAAGATTCTGGAGGCTTGGGCAGCCGGGACTCCCGTAGTCTCAACGACATTGGGTGCTGAGGGTCTGGACTATGTGGCCGGCGAAACCCTGCTAATCGCCGACGATCCCCCGCTTTTCGCCGGAAAAATATCGAATCTTCTAGAATCGTCGCAGGAGAGGAACAGAATCAGCCAGGCTGGGCGTCAACTGTACGAGAGTTCCTACACTTGGCAAGCCGCTTGGACGAGTTTGAATTTTTAACGTTAGCTAACGTATGTCGCCTTCCCCACGGCTGGCGGTTTGAACCTTCTATACTAAGGACTGGTCCATGCGATTTTCCGTCGACGCTCACGCCATCGGCCAACACCTAACCGGGAACGAGACTTATGTCAGGAACCTTCTGCATGGTTTCGCCGCCCTGGACAAAGATTCGGAATTTATCGCCTACGTTTCCCGCGAGTGTGCGCTGCGCGAGGTCCCGGGGCGTTTTACAACCCGGATGGTGGCGGAAGATCCCTTCTTGCGGCTTGGCTTCGATCTCCCCAGGAGGCTGCGCTTAGATCGTCCGGACCTGTTGCATGTTCAATACACTGCGCCTCTTTTTTGTCCAGTGCCGATGGTGGTCGCCGTTCACGACGTCAGTTACTTGGACTATCCTGGCTTCTTCAAACGGTCCCGCGCGCTGCAACTTCGCTACACCGTGAAGCGAACCGTTCACCGGGCAGCACGAATCTTCACGCCGAGCGAATTCTCAAAGCGCAGTATCGTCGACGCCTACGGTGTGGATCCCGACAAGGTCCTGGTGATGCCAAATGCCGTTTCGCCCGTGTTTCACGCCATGTCTCGTACCAAAGCCATGCGTTGGACCACTTCCCGTTTGGGATTCGCGTTCCCATTCATTTTGAGTGTGGGGGATCTTCAGCCGCGAAAAAATCATCTCAATTTGATCCGGGCCTTCAAGGAACTGATCACGGCATTTCCGGAGCTTGATCATCACTTAGTCCTGGTAGGTAAGGAGACCTGGCACTCCAATACCATTAGGACGGCCGCGAAGAATTCGGGCGTCGCTGACCGAATCCATTTCACCGGCTTTGTGGACGATGAAGAACTGTTGCACCTGTACGGGGCTTGCGAGATGTTCATCTATCCTTCTTATTACGAAGGTTTTGGCATTCCGATTCTGGAAGCGATGGCATGTGGCCGCGCCGTGGCTTGCTCGAACAGCTCGGCCATGCCTGAAGTAGCCGATTCAGCGGCCTTGCTCTTTGATCCGCACAGCGTGCCGGATATGGTCACCGCCATGCGAGACTTGCTGCTCGATTCCGAATTGCGAGCACGCATGGAGCGATTGGGTTCCCATCGCGCCACCTTATACAGTTGGGAGAGTACGGCCCGCCTGACCTTGGACGCCTACTACGACGTGGTGGGCCATACGAAGAGAACTGCGCACCCGGCGCCAAAGCCCCTTTCGCTCGCCGCGCGATCATGAACCGGAGTACGTCCATTAGCCGTAAAGCAGGCGTCCCTGTCCTGGCTGCGCTGTGCATTATCGGGGGAGCTTATCCCGGAAGCACGGCCACTGCTCCGAAGTTCTCGAATGAGCAGTTGCACTACAGTGTCAACTGGCCGAGCGGCTTGAGTTTGGGGGAGGGGTTGTTGCACAGCGCCCGCGGCAAGGCGGGAGATGCGTCCGATCGTATGTCTCTGGAGTTCACTCTCGACGCCGCCGTTCCCGGGTTCCAGATGAAAGACGACTACAAGTCGGAAGCAACCTCAGGGTTCTGTTCCATCTCGCTCGATCGGAAATACGTGCATGGCAGGAAGAAAGCGGAGGATAAGACCAGCTTCGATCCGCAAAAGGGCACGGCGGTGCGCGAGACCACCGGCGGCGGGAAGTCCGATCTGAAGACCGGTCAATGCGGGAAAGATGCGCTGGCCTATTTATACTTCTTGCGCACGGAACTGAGCCAAGGCCGCTTGCCTCCTTCGCAGCCTGTTTACTTCGGCTCAGCCTATCAATTGCGCGTTGAGTTTGCCGGCACGCAAAGGATTAAGCTGGGCGATGTTTCCGTGGAAGCCGACCGGCTGAAGGCTTCCGTCAAGGGCGCCTCGTCTGACATCGACTTCGAAGTTTTCTTCTTGAAAGACGCCGCGCGCACTCCCGCGCTGGTGCGTGTCCCCCTCTCGTTGGGGACCTTCTCCATGGAGCTGGTTCGCTGAAACTGGCGTTCTTCTCGCCTTTGCCCCCGGCAAAGAGTGGGATCGCCGATTACTCCGCAACTCTGCTGGGCGAGCTTTCCAAGATCGCCGATGTGACTCCGTTTGCTTCCAGTGCGACCCGTTTCGATCCCGCGCAATTCGACATCGCGCTTTACCAGATTGGTAACAACTCGTATCATGATTTCTGTTACGAAACTGCCCTCGAGCATCCCGGAGTGGTGGTTATCCACGAAGCCAATCTTCACCATCTCATTGCCGACATCACCATTAAACGCGGGAATTGGGACGGCTACCTGCGCGAAGTGGAATACGATGCGGGGCCCCACGCACTCGAACATGCCGGGCGGGTCCGGCGGCTGGAAGTGGGACCCGACTACGAGGGCGTTTCCATGTTGCGGCGGCTGTTGTCCCGCTCCCGGGCCGCGATCGTTCACAGTGATTGCGTAAAAGGTGAGCTGGTGAGCGCCGGGTTCTCGGGCCCTATCGCCAGGATTCCACACGGAGCCTGGATCCCCGAAGCGGATCGCATGGGTTACCGTCATCGGCTCGGCATCCAGGAATCGACGCCGCTGATTGGTGTTTTCGGATTTCTAAAACCGTATAAGCGCATCGCCGAGTCTTTGCGTGCATTCGCCCGATTGATCCGCGTCCAGCCTGAGGTACGAATGATCCTGGTGGGCGAGCCCCATCCTGAGTTTCCGTTGAAAGCTCTCATTCAGTCCCTTGATCTGGAAGCCCAGGTGCGCGTGCTTGGATTCACTCCCATGGACGATTTCGTCGGCTATATCGGCGCCTGCGACATGGTGTTGAACTTGCGCTATCCGACCGTGGGCGAAAACTCCGGAACACTGATGCGGTCCCTCGGTCTCGGCAAGGCGGTAGTGGTATCGGATGTAGGATCGTTCCGCGAATTACCCGATGACGTCTGCCTGAAAGCCCCAGTGGATTCCGCCGAAGAGGACACGCTGTTTGAGTTCCTGAACCTGCTGACCAGCCGGCCCGATATGCGGCGCGAATTAGGGCAGCGGGCACGCGCGTGGGTGGAAAAGGAATGTAACTGGCCATCGGTAGCGCGCCGGTATGTGAGCTTTCTGGAAGAAGTAGTCTCAGGCCATAAGAATGCCCCGCAGGATCGAGACAACCAGACTGTGGCGGAACTACGCCCCAGCACCGCGGTTGAACCTGAATATATCCAGGCGTGGGCGGGCGATAAAGACGCGCTCGGGTATGTGAATACGCATCTGGCTCGCTTGGAGAAAACGCTCGCCATCACTCCATCCGGAGGACCCGGGGACCGAATTCTGGAAATGGGGGCGTATCTGCAGATCACGCCTGCACTGAAGACCCGGCTTGGCTATGACGAAGTTCGTGGCGCCTATTATGGGCCGGCTGGCCAGACCGACCGCCGCTCCGCGATCTCCGGAAACGGCGAGAAGTTCGAGTGTGAAGTGGATCTTTTCGACGCGGAGAAAGATGCCTTCCCTTATTCAGACGGCTATTTCTCCACCGTGCTGTGCTGTGAGCTGATTGAGCATCTGGTGTCCGATCCGATGCACATGATTTCGGAGGTGAACCGCATTCTGAAGCCTGGCGGCTACTTTGTCCTCACCACACCCAACATCGGTTCGTTGCGAGCGATCTCCGCCATTCTTCAGGGCTACCATCCCGGTTTCTTCCCCGCCTACATTCGGCCCGCTGCCCCGGGAGAAGAGACCGACGCGCGCCACAATCGCGAATACACGCCTCGCGAAGTACTGCGCCTGCTGATCGATGGCGGCTTCGAAAACACGCGGCTCGAGACGGGGCCTTTTCGCGATGCGCCGAAACCCGAACACGAATGGGTGCTGCATCTGCTGGAGCAATACGAGCTTTCGAGAGATCTACGGGGCGATGGAATCTATGCCCTAGGTCGTAAAATTGGTCCCGTGCGGGAACGGTATCCAACCTGGTTGTACTCGTGACAGCGTCGTACCGGAACGTCGAAGTACGCAGTGTTGACAACTCACTGGTCATCACACTTTCGCTTTACAACCATAGCAAACTGGAATGGAAGCGGGATCGCTTCTTTGTGGGCTGGCAATTTTTCGATCCGGAGAGCGGCCGCTTTATCGTCGAGGGAAAGTGGACGCCCGTCGCGCAGGACACCCAACCAAGGGAGAGCGTGCCCGTCGAAGTGACGATCGAGTTCCCTCCGGAGATGGGCGCCTACCGGATCTATCTATCGCCAGTGGAAAGCGATTCCGGTTGGGCCTATCACCAGGGTGAGCCTTTCGTGCTGATTGATGCCGAGGTGGCAGACGGGCAAGTGCGGGTCTCAAAAACGGAGATCACCACCACGCGGGCGCTGCGTCTGCGAAGTTTGCGCCGATCCATTCCCAAGGCATTCACGTACCCGCTGCTGACGCTGTTCCGGCATCAACGCCTGATCCGGTCGTTAGCCAGGCGGGATATTCTGGCTCGATATAGAGGGTCGTTGGGCGATGTGCTGTGGACGTTCTTGAACCCGCTGTTGTTGATGAGCACGTACATCTTCGTGTTCGGAGTGGTGTTGCACGCACGGTTTGGCGCCGATCGGAGTTCCACCGGCTTCGCTCTATATTTTCTGGCCGGAATGCTGCCGTGGCTGGCATTCAGTGAACCGGCGGGCCGCGCACCCTACGTGATTTTCGAACACAGGAACTTCGTCAAGAAGCTGATCTTCCCTCTGGAGACGCTGCCGGTCAACCAAGTAGTAGCTGGACTGGTGACGGAGTTCTTCGCGCTGACAGTTTTTTTGATGCTGCTGCTGATACTGCGCGGCAGTCTGCCCATCACCGTATTTTGGCTGCCGTTGCTGATCGTGCCGCAAATGTTGTTCACACTCGGTGTGTGTT
>JBBSHP010000193.1:0-7626 GCA_038232555.1 Bryobacterales bacterium | reverse complement strand
CGCCTCGGCGCAGGTGGGCCAGCCCGAAGTAAAGCTCGGGATCATCCCGGGGGCGGCAGGCACCCAGCGTCTGCCCCGGCTCGCCGGAGTGGCCAAGGCGCTGGAGATGTGCGCGGTGGGCGACCCGATCAGCGCAACCGAGGCATTGAAGCACGGGATCATCGATCAGATCGTGGAAGGCGATCTTCTGGCGGGTGCGCTTGAGTTTGCCCGCGGCAAAGCCGGGAGTCCGCCCCGCCGGGTGCGCGATCTCACCGACAAGTTGGGAGACGAAAAGACCAATGCGCCTTTGTTCGCCGCGGCCAAAGAGAACGCCCGCAAGAAGCAGCGCAACATCATCGCAGCGCAAGCGGCCATCGACGCGGTAGAAGCCGCCACGAAACTGCCGTATGAAGAGGGCGTCAAGCGGGAGGCCGAGCTCTTTCAGGAATGTCTGTTCTCGGATCAGTCCAAGGCGCTCATCCATTCTTTTTTCGGGGAGCGGGAAGTAGGAAAGGTTCCCGGCATCGCGAAGGAAACGCCTCAGATCCCGGTGAATCGAGCCGCCATTATTGGCGCAGGCACTATGGGCGGCGGTATCGCTATGGTGTTCGCCAACGCCGGAATCCCTGTTTTGCTCAAAGAGAGCGACCAGGCCGCGCTCGATCGGGGACTGGCCACGATCAAGAAAAACTACGCAAACTCCGTAGCGAAAGGCCGCTTTACACAGGAGGTGATGGACCAACGGGTGGCCCTGATCCAGCCGGTACTCACCTACGATGGATTCGCCGAAGTGGATATGGTGATCGAAGCGGTTTTTGAGGGGATGGATCTCAAGAAAAATATCTTCGGCGAGCTGGACAAGATCTGTAAGCCGGGTGCGATCCTCGCTTCCAACACTTCCACGCTCAGCATTGACGAAATCGCGTCGGCCACCAAACGGCCGCAGATGGTGATCGGGACACACTTCTTCAGCCCTGCCAATGTCATGCGGCTGCTCGAAATCGTTCGCGGTAAGGCCACTTCTAATGAAGTGATCGCGACCTGTATGGCACTTTCCAAGAAGCTTAGCAAAGTGGGCGTGCTGGTGGGGAATTGCCGCGGTTTCGTGGGAAATCGCATGTTCGGTCCGTACCGACGCGAAGCGCAGTTCCTGGTGGAAGAGGGTGCGTCCGTTGCCGCCGTGGATAAGGCGTTATACGATTTCGGCATGGCCATGGGTCCGCTGGCGACAGGAGATCTGGCGGGACTGGATGTCGGCTGGCGCATTCGCAAAGAATTCAAAGACGCGGAGAACACCACGGTCCGTCAACCCATCGCGGAAGATCGTTTATGCGAGATGGGCCGCTACGGCCAGAAGACCGGTGCGGGCTGGTACAAGTACGATGAGAACCGGCGCCCCACGCAGGATCCCGTTGTTGAGGAAACCATCGCGCAGGTCCAACGCGAGAAGAATATGCAGCCGCGCCACATCGGTCCGGAGGAAATTGTCGACCGCTGTATCTACGCGCTGGTCAACGAGGGTGCGCGGATCCTGGAAGAAGGCTTCGCACTGCGTGCCGTGGATATCGACATCATTTATCTAAGCGGGTATGGGTTCCCCGCCTACCGCGGAGGACCGATGTGGTATGCCGATACGGTTGGGCTGAAGAAAGTTTACGAGCGTGTCCTTGAATTCGAGAAGCAACACGGAGCCTTGTGGAAACCGGCGCCCCTACTGAAAAGGCTGGCGGAAGAAGGCAGCAAGTTTTCGGAGTTCACAAGTCCAGGCATAGGCGTATCCGCCGGAGGAAAAGCATGAGAGAAGCAGTGGTTGTAGCCAGTTCAAGGACGGCGCTCGCGAAGTCGTTTCGCGGGTCTTTCAATATGACGCGGCCTGAAGATTTGGCAGCGCACTGCATCCAGGATGTGCTGCGTAAGGCGCCGGGGTTGGACGTGGCCGAGATCGAAGATGTGATTCTGGGCTGCGCGCAGCCGCATGGTCCCCAAGGCAGCAACGTCGCACGGGTGGCTTCGATACTCGCGGGACTGCCTGCCTCGGTTGCGGCCACCACGGTGAATCGCTTCTGTTCTTCCGGCTTACAAGCCATCGCTATGGCTGCCCATCATGTCATGGCCGAAGGCGTGGATGCCGCGATCGGCGGCGGCGTCGAAAGCATCAGCATGACCCCGCGGGACAACAGCCCTCATCCCGTCGTGCTGGAACGCAAGCCCGGCATTTATATGGTGATGGGCAATACCGCTGAGGTGGTGGCGAAGCGCTACCACGTGAGCCGGGAAGCTCAGGACGAGTACTCGGTCGCCAGCCAAAAGCGGACTGCCCGGGCGCAGCAGGAAGGATTCTTCGCGGGTGAAATCGCGCCGATGAAGGTGACCCGTGGGGTGCTGGACAAGAAAACCGGCGAGGTGTTGAACACCGAAGAGGCATCCTGCGACAAAGACGAATGCAACCGTCCGGACACGACGTTGGAAGGGCTGCGCTCGCTGAAACCCCACTTTGATCAGACCAGCGGGCAGGGTTCGGTGACCGCGGGCAATTCATCGCAACTGAGCGATGGCGCTTCGGCGACACTGATCATGTCGCGCGAGCGCGCCGACCAGTTGGGGATTCCGTACAAGCTGATTTTCCGCGGCTTTGCCGTGGCGGGCTGTGAACCGGACGAAATGGGGATAGGTCCCGTCTTCGCCGTGCCAAAACTGCTGAAGCGCCACGGCCTCAAGGTGGATGACATCGATCTTTGGGAGCTGAATGAAGCGTTCGCGGTCCAGGTGCTGTACTGCCGCGATCGCCTGGGCATCGATGCGGAGAAGCTCAACGTAAACGGTGGATCCATTGCTATCGGGCATCCTTTTGGGATGACCGGCTCACGCATGACGGGAACCTTGGCCAACGAAATGGCCCGCCGCAAAGCCAGGTTTGGGGTAGTCACTATGTGTATCGGCGGAGGCCAAGGCGCGGCGGGTCTCTTTGAAGCGGCGTGAGCTTGACCAGCCGGGAGCAGTTGCGCGAACTCCCTTCCGTCGACGACGTGGTTCAACGCCTGTCCGGTCAAACTAACCGGTTCCCGCGTACTCTTATCATCGCCGAAATCAGGCGGGTACTCACGCAGATTCGCGATCAGATCCAGCGCGGCGAATACAGGAACTCCGTTCGAGTAGAAGATCTCGTCGAGCGCAACCTCAAGGCCATCGAGCAGCCCTCGCTGGAGCGCGTGATCAACGCAACGGGGGTTGTGTTGCACACCAATCTGGGGCGGGCTCCGCTGGGGCGGTTCGATCCGCTCCTGGGCTATTCCAATCTTGAATACGATGTCGCCGCAGGTCGGCGCGGCAAGCGTGACGTGCACCTCACCGGCTTACTCGATCGCCTGCTCGGAGCGCCTGCTATTGCGGTGAACAACAACGCGGCCGCTGTTTACCTGGCTCTGAATGAGCTGGCGGCCGGTTACGAAGTTATTGTGTCCCGAGGGGAGCTGATCGAGATTGGGGACGGGTTCCGCATCCCCGATATCATGCGCAGTTCGGGTGCGCTCTTGCGCGAAGTGGGCACCACCAACCGAACTCGTATCGACGATTATCGAGAAGCTATGAATGAGCGCACCCGGCTGATCCTGCGTGTGCATCCGAGCAACTTCCTGATCCAGGGGTTCACATCGAAGCCTGAATTGCGCGATTTGACTGCCTTCGGAAAAGAGCGCGGCGTCCTGGTCTATGAGGACCTGGGAAGCGGCTGCCTTACGGATCTGCGCGCGTTCGGCATCGAGGAGCCGCTGGTAAGCGAGAGTCTCCAGGCGGGAGTTAATCTTGTATCATTCAGCGGCGACAAGTTGTTGGGCGGTCCGCAAGCGGGCATCCTGGCCGGCGATGCGGCTATCGTTGCAAGGCTGAGGCGGAATCCCATGTTTCGGGCCTTGCGGCTCGACAAAATGATTCTCCAAGCGCTGGAAACAACGTTGCGCAGCCTGCTCCTGGAGCAGTGGGATCACGTGCCCGCCATTCGTATGATCAGGCTGCATAGCGATGACCTGCGAGTTCGCGCGGACCGACTAGTCGCCAGGTTGGAGGGTTTGGCGGCGCGAGTGCTTCCCGGGAAGTCGCTGGTGGGGGGCGGTTCGACACCGGAGCAGCCCCTGGCAAGCTGGTTGATTGCAGTGACTTGTCCGGACGTCGTTGCTGCCGAACGGCATTGCCGCGCCGCTACGCCGCCTGTGATCGCGAGGATTGCGGATAACCAGCTCTGGTTTGATCTTCGGACCGTTTTCCCTGAAGAAGAAGATGACTTGTGTAGGACGATTCTGGCCGCCGTCGCATCTGCAACCGGGTAAAATACGTATAGGTAGAGAATGAGTTTGCGATTTCGTGTCCTCTTTGCAGTCTTGATTGCCGGTGTCGCGCAGAGTCATCCCATGGGCAACTTCAGCGTGAGCCATTACACGCGAATCCAGGTAAACGCGCGGGCGGTTGATTTCACGTACGTTCTGGATCTGGCCGAGCTGCCAACGTTCGATCTTTTACGGCAATGGGGTCTGGAGCGCACCAGTCCGCCTGGCGACCTGAACCGTAAAGCCGCTGAGCAAGCCCGAGCCTGGGCCGGCAATCTTGTGATCACGTCCAACGGCGAGGCGGTGAAGCCGAAGTTTATTAAAGCGGATCTGGTTATGTCTGATGGAGCTGGGGATCTTCCGATTGCCCGGATCACGTCCCACCTGAGATTGGATGGGGTGGCCGGAAAGCTTGAATATGAAGACGGTAATTTCGCAGGACGGGCGGGCTGGAAAGAGATCGTCATCGGGGCCGCGCCCGGCGTCACTCTGGACCGCGCCAGCCAGGGCAGCCAGGATCGAAGCAGCGGTCTGACCCAATACCCGCAAGACCCCATGGTGGCGCCCCCTCAGGATTTGCGCGCAGCACTGGAATGGACTGCGGTGTCGCCCGTGGTGGTCGCGCAACGGCCCCCGGCCCCGCCCGTGGTCGCTCCTATCGAACAGCCCAAAGCCGCCCCCATCCCGGCGGCTCCTGCCACATCGACTCCCAGCGGCGCTCCAGCGGGAACCGTCGTACGGGGAGATTATCTGTCGAGATTACTCCACCAGCGCGAGCTCACCATGAGCATGATCCTTATCGCGGTGCTGGTTGCTTTTGTGCTTGGTGCTGCGCATGCGTTGACGCCGGGTCATGGCAAGACGATCGTAGCGGCGTACCTGGTTGGCTCCCGTGGGACGTTGAAGCACGCCGCTTTTCTTGGGGCAATCGTGACGTTCACGCACACCATCAGCGTGTTCCTGCTTGGCCTTGCGACGCTGTTTCTTTTCCAGTACGTCATGCCGGAGAAGATTGTCCAGGTTCTAGGAGCCGTCTCCGGCCTATCCATCGTCGCGATCGGCGCGTGGATGATGTACAAACGCATCCGGGGACTTCAGCCCAAGCCCGCACACGTTCACAGTCACTCACACGATCCCGGTCACTCACACGGTCACGAGCATCCTCACCACAGCCATGACCATGCTCACCAGCATCCGCACACCCACGGTCATGAGCATGCGGATCATCATCATTCCCATGATCACGATCATGAGCACGATCATGAGCACGATCATGAGCACTCCCATGCGCACTCCCATGCGCACGTTCACTCCCCGGGCCCGCTGGTTCACTCGCACGGCCCCGGAGGTCACGTCCACACGCATGCAGTTCCGGATGAAATCTCCTGGGGCAGCCTCATCGCGCTGGGAGCAAGCGGTGGCCTGGTTCCATGCGAATCCGCGCTGGTGTTGTTGCTAAGTGCGATTGCCCTCGGACGAGTGGGCCTGGGCTTGTTGCTGCTAGTCTCCTTCAGCGTTGGTTTGGCCATCGTGCTGATGGGAATCGGAGTGCTGGTGCTTTACGCCAAGAAACTGATTCCGGCGAGTAAATCCCCCGAGCGGCACCCGGCGTTTCGTTGGATCCCGGTCGCCTCCGCGGCGATAGTTGTCTGCGTGGGCCTGCTAATGACGGGCGTTTCATTGGGGTGGCTTCAGCCGCGCTGGATGATCTGAAGGTCAGCGGGGACCGAAATGGTCTTCACCGATCCTGCGTACAACGTCAGGTTTTGAAGGCAAGACGGCTAAGAAGCTCACCATCGACAACGATGCTCTCGGCGGCAAGTTCTACTGCGGGACGCTTCAGCGCCGCCAACATGTGCCTGTCCTCCTCCGAGCTGCACACGCTCTTCCGGGCGATCACCGACGCCGGCGGCCACTGGTCCACCCTCGTGATCGGGGCGAAACACCATTTCACGCTCGGCCAGTCGGACTACCAGCGCACGTACGAGCCGTATATGGCTGGCGCGACGGGACCGAGCACTTCTGATGCGGCGGCGCGGGACCAGGATGATATGTGTTTCATCAAGCGGCCCATGGCGAATCTGGAGCACCCAGCCAGTGGAAACTCGTCGAGCGTGCCCTCCGGAACAGCAGTAAGACGCGCGACACGATTTGACCCATTCGACGGGTCGGGAACGACGTTAGTCGCATGCGAGTCAGGATTCTGGAGGCAGAACCCGGGCAGTCAGGCGGCTTCGCGCTTTCGAACCGTCTTGGCAATCTCCTCGCCAGCGGTCCTGCGGGCGATTCGCAGATCGTATTCCGATTGCAAGTTCAGCCAGGTCTCCGGCGATACGCCGAAGTACGTTCCCAGCCGCAGTGAGGTGTCCGCGGTAATGGCGCGGGTCCCGTGAACGATGCCGTGAATCCGGTTGGGCGGAACATGCAAATCACGGGAGAGACGGTTGATGCTGATGCCGAGCGGCTTCATGAACTCCTCGCTCAGGATCTCGCCCGGATGGATTGGGTCCAGTAGTTTCGTCTTCTTGGTCATAGGTCCCTCAGTGATAGTCCATTATCTCAACGTCATGCGCCTAGCCATTCCGCCAGACGAAGCAAATCCTCCACTGATCATTGATCCGAATGCTGTGCTGCCCAGACCGATCTCCCTTGAGCGCTTCGAGATGGTTGCCCGGAGGAACACGGAGTTCCTCCAGTCTCTTCGCGGCATGGAGGTAGAGCAGTTTGCGCCGCGCCACACGTTCGATCGACTGGAACCTGAGAACGGTCTGGTCGTGGAACAGCGCCTCGGTGTCCCGGCATCGAAACGATCGGATCAAGATTCAGTGTATGACGTGCCGAGTATTCCGTCAACCGTAATGGGCTCGCCCTGTGGGAACTGGACCAATAGGACGACGCCGAACTACTGCGGAAGAAGTTCGCCCCGATGATGATAGGCTTTCTCACCCGTCAGAATCCGGACGAAGCGTTCTTTCCGAACGCCGCGCCGCAGGCAACGACGGACGCCGGAGGAGTAGCTGGTACCGGCGATCCCGGCGTCGCGGTGGCTCAACTCGAAGCGGGCACCGCGGATCGCTCGCCTCATCAACCCTGGTAATGTGGGGACCTCGCGCTCGCGGTTGCGGCGGCGGCAGCCAAGGCAATCAACCGCTCCTGCGCAAGGCCAGTAGAAACAGATAACACTCGCGGCCCTTCAGCCGGCCATGATGTCCTCGTGTGAAAGAGACGGGTATTCGCTTTGGAGATCCTCAATCGTGTCGCCGTTGGCAAGCATGTGGAGGGTTTGGTGAACAGGAATTCGCCTCCCTTTCACACGCACGCCTGT
>JBBSHP010000192.1:0-7630 GCA_038232555.1 Bryobacterales bacterium | reverse complement strand
TGGATTTTATCTCTTGAACTCGCTTCCTGTGGGATTAAACGGAGTGAGCGTCACGGTCGGAGGAATTCCGGCACCGCTGTACTATGTTTCGGCGGTTCAAATTAATGCGCAAGTGCCCTTAAACGTAGCTCCCGGGCCTCAGCAGGTGGTCGTCAAGACCACTAATGGTTCGAGCACGGCCTCTACTGTGACGATTGCGGCGACGGCTCCTGCCGCCTATGCGGCCGTTAAGAATGTGGACTTCTCCTTGTTGACGGCGGACAATTCTGTGAAGGCGGGAGATGTCGTCGTGATCTACTTGACCGGCTTGGGCCAGACCACGCCAGGTCTCGAGACCGGAAATCTGCAGCCCGGGACGGGATTCAACAATACCGGTACGGTGACGGTGACCATCGGCGGGCAGAATGCGCCGGTGATCTATTCGATCGCTTCGCCCGGGTTCGCCGGCCTCTACCAGGTAGCGGTGACGGTGCCTTCCGGCGTGAGCGGAAGCGTGCCAGTGGTTGTCACAGCGGGCGCCGGCAAATCGAGCCCCCTCAATATCACAGTCAAGTAGCTTGAGGGAATCGACCAATGAGCGGACTGGCCCCAGTCAACGGGGCCTGCTCTACATCGCTCTCTTCAAGTTGTTCAAGGGCGTCCTGCTGGTCATCGCCGGCGTGGGCGCCCTTCGCTTGCTGCATAGAGACGTTGCCGAGATTGTTATGCACTGGATCGAGATGCTCCGAGTCGATCCAGACAGCCGGTTCATCCATGCGCTCTTGGGAAAGGCGCTGGTCATGGACGACCACAAGCTGAAAGAGATCAGTGCCGGGACCTTCTTTTACGCCGCGCTGCTGCTCACCGAAGGCATCGGGCTGCTGAAGCGCAAACATTGGGCGGAGTACTTCACCATCATCACGACGGCGGTTTTTATCCCACTTGAAATCTATGAAACTATCGAGCGGGTGAGTGCGGCGAAGTTTGTCGTTCTGGGGGTGAACGTCGCTATTGTCTGGTACCTGGCAGCGAAGGTAATGCAGGACCGGCGGCGGGCGCAAGCGCGGTGATGGCGGCAGAGCCATACACGTAAGAGTCGAACAACGCGCGAACCTTCGCCTGGGGCGCGTACTCACCGGCAAGCTTTTGCAGTTCGACGGTGCTGATCGGCCTGGCTTGAAAATCTGCAAAGAGCTTTTTCAGAAACAACCCGAACTTTGCCTCACCCAGGGTGTCGTTCAGCGCCGCGAAAACCAAGGCTCCCTTTTCGTACGTCAGCCTGCGCCACACCGGCCCGCCATACAGAGCTTGCAATCGATAGCCCCACCAGAGTGGGCTCGCCTGCGCGGCTTTCTTGGTTTCAAACTCCGAAACATCGCGACGAAAGCGGGAGAGTGCCTGGTCAGCGAGCTCTGCCTTTCCCGCAGCCCGCAAGTACAGCACTGCCGAGTAATTGGCCAGACCTTCGACGATCCACTCGTCGTGATAGGTGGCCGGCCGCAACGCATTCCCCCACCACTCATGGGCCGCTTCGTGGGCGATGGCCTCCTCCTTCTGGAACTTCTCCTGCGATAGTCCGGAGTAGCTCTTGAAGACTGAAACGGGGACGAACAAATGACCGGATAGGTTCTGCGCCAGAGCCGCCGGCGTTGGGGAGACTTTCAGCGAGGGTGATCGCAGCGCGCCGAATTCCGCTGTCATGAAGCGCAGGGTCGACCAAACCTCTTCTGCGATAGATTGGGCGGCGGCCGCGTAGGACGGATTCACCGGATCCGCAAAACTCGTATTGATCGTCTCGCCAGGAAGGGAGTTCGCGTTGTCTCTCGGAGCGGGGAAGTAGACCTCGGCGCTGAACCCTTCGCGCGACACCGCTAACCGGTCGAATTGGCCCAGGTTGAAGCTGGCAAACCGTACTTTACCCTGGCTTTGCCATCGCGATACTTTGGTGTCTCCGTCCAGATACTCGGAGATCAGCTGGCCGGACCCGACCGCGTCCCACTCCGGAGCGCAGCGAATGGTGAGCGTGTAATCGGCCGGCCCATCGCTCATACGTGGATACCAGGCATCGCGCGCCCCCACGATCAGGCTGCGGCCCGGTCCACGCACGATCACTTCACCATGGTGTTCGATCGCAATCTCATGGACCGAGCCGGACACCAGGGCGGAAGGCGCCACCACAAAGAATTCCTGGGTGCCTTGCCCATAGCCGCCCTGTTCGGGCAAAGCATGCGACCAGGTCGCCGTGGATTGAAAAACGGGCACGCGCACGCCGTCCAACTTCGCCGACGAAATCTCCCTGGCGCGCGAGACCACAAACGGAAGGGTCCGGGTGGGAACGTCGCCGATTGTTACCCGGGCGTTCGTAACGGCGGAGACCAGCAGGTCGTGACCCACGGTGGTTGTGAGCGCATAGCGGTCTATCGATGCGACCGGCTTCACCGGCCGGGGTTCGCAGCAAGCTGCCCAAATCCGGAATTCTCCCTCCACCAGACGTCCGACCACGACCTCTTCCGTCCCGGCCGGATCGTAAAAGATGTCGAAGCTGCCGAGCGGCGCGCTGGCCACGCCTAGATAAAAAACTCCACGGTGGACGTTGGCATCCATGAGATCGCGGACCAGGCGGCCATGAAATCCGTTTGCGACACTGGCAAAGGCCAGACTCCAATCGCGGGCCATTCGCTCGCCGTGGGCGGAGTCTTTGGCAGCGTTCTGACGCAGCAACTGGCTGCGCAACTCCGCTTCAGCGACGTCCGTGAAAAGCATAACGGCATCGCGAAAAGGCTCGTGCAGCGCGGGCTGATGAACAGCCTGGTCCAGGGCCATCTTTTCGCTGGAGGAAACAGGCGCGAAAGTTACCGTACTGTCCAGGCCAGAACCCGCGTACACGGCTCCGATGCGTGTTCCCCGGATGGGCTGCGACAAAATGATCCAGCCCTCGCCCAAATGCGCTTGAACGGGACCTCGCTTCACGTCCAGCCCCGAAACGCGATAGCACTGCTGGGCGTCGAGTTGTAGCGCAGCGATCTGACTGGCGAGCTCAGCCGGCTCATCGTTCGCAAACAAGGCCTGAAGAGAAAATGCAGCAACTGCAGCGAGCTGAAATTTCATACGTCCTAGATGAACAGATTGAGCACGTGAAACAACAGCCATCCCACCAATCCAGCAGCGGGTATGGTGAGAACCCATGCCCAGACAATCTCAGTTGCCACGCCCCACCGGACGGCCTTCAATCTTTGGATGGAGCCGACCCCGACGATAGCCCCGGCTGTCACGTGCGTGGTGGATACGGGCGGCGCGGGATGCATGAAATGGGCGGTGAACAGGATGCATAATGCAGCCGCCGTTTCAGCACAAAAACCGCTTCTCGGCTTCAGCTTGGTCAAGCGCCCGCCCATGGTGCGGACGATGCGCCACCCGCCGCTCAGGGTCCCGAGCGAGATGGCGGTATAAGAACACAAGATCACCCACAAGGGCACTTCGAATTTAGTCAAATATTTGCTGCTGACCAGCACCGCCGTGATGATGCCCATAGTCTTTTGCGCATCGCTGGTTCCGTGAGAGAGGCTGAGCATCGCCGACGAGACCAGTTGCAGATAGCGGAAGTGCTTGTCCATGGCGCGCGGGCTGACAGATTGGAAACACCAATAGACCAACATCATCAGTCCGATCGAAAGCAGCATGCCGATAAACGGGGCCAGGAAGATGAACAGGATAGTCAGGTACCACCCGGACGGAATGATTGCATCCAAGCTGGAAGAGAACCCTCTCAGATGAGCCACATGAGCCATGGCTGCCCCGCCGTAGCCACCTAACAAGGCGTGAGAAGAACTGGATGGGAGGCCCGCCCACCATGTCAGAAGGTCCCAAGTGATAGCTCCCAACAATCCGGCTAAGATGACCGTCGGCGTCACGAATTCCAGGTGAACCATCCCGGAACCGACGGTCTTCGCTACCGCGGTCCCAAACAGGAATGCGGCGCTGAAATTGAAGAAAGCAGCCCATGCCACGGCCTTTCCGGGAGAGAGGACGCGGGTGGCGACGACCGTCGCGATGGAGTTGGCGGCGTCGTGGAATCCATTGATGAAGTCGAATGCGAGCGCAATCAGGATGATCACGCCTATCAGAACTAACGATGAACTCATCGCCTAAACGTTCTTGACAGTTACGTTCTGAAGCGCGGTGGCGACGTCTTCGCAATTGTCGATGGTGTGCTCCAGAAAGTCGTAGATCTCTTTGAGCTTGAGCAGCGTGATGGGATCTTTTTCATTCCGAAACAGATCGCTCACGGCATCGCGTCCCAGCTGATCGCCCACTTCCTCCAGGCGGTTGATCTCAATACAATCCTCCACCAGCGGTTTGCCGGAACTCAAAGCTTCAAAGGCGCGCTTCATCGCCGTGGTACAGGATTGCACGATACGGCAGAGTTCCACCACGGTGGACGGAATGGGGTCCACGCGATAAGAAACGATGCGGTGCGCGGTGTCTTCGATTCCATCCAGGACGTTATCCAGATGCGATGAGAGCGAATGGATGTCTTCGGGGTCGATCGGCGTGATGAAGGTCTGATTCAGCCGGACATACACTTCATGGATGATCTCGTCGCCCTCCTGCTCCAACAGCCGGATCTTGGCGGCAGCAGTCCCCAGAGAGGGATTTCCGGCGCAAACGCCATCCAGAAGAATCCTGGAAGCCTCCAGGGAGACCCGGGCATGCTTCTCGAACATCTCATAAAATTTCAGGTCGCGGGGAAGTAGCTTCATGCCGGAGGCTTCAAGAAGGCTAGTCTCGCATGCCGCTCGGGTCAGGGTCAATGGGCGGCGCTTTCCAACACCAGTACGTAATCCTGAAAGATCAGAGGTGCAGGGGGCTGCCACTCTGCTGCGCTCTCTGGTAGATTCCCGAGACTGGTCTGCTTTCCGCTGACCGGATTCCACCAGAACGCCCGGTATTGCACGCCTGGCTCCAGGCCTTTCACCTTGTTCTTGACGCTGCCTGTCTTTGGAAAATAGAAGATCCGCAGCTCTCCCGGGATTCCGGCGCAATAGGGTTGTCCGTAATTCTGCTCGGATCCATGCGGTTCAATCCATTCAGGATGCGGCTCCATGCGCCACCACTGGTAGTTCGCTAGAAACGATTTGGCCATCCCGAGTTGTCCCGATCCCGGCAACTGGTAGGCCTCCTGCCAAGTGGTATCGCCCCAACTCCGTCCGTGCGGTGAAGCGCCGAAGGGCGCCTCCGGAGTGTTCACCTGCCAAATCCCATTGGCCCCGTAAGTGTGCCCCGCGGCGCCGCTCAGAATGCAACTCCAGAACATGAACCGTTGCACCTCTTGCCGGCTGGCCTCCTGAATACCCTCGTAACAAACCTCCCCGTTCAGCACGGGCATCACGGGAGTAGCGGTGTAGGATGCCTTGATCTGCTTCAGCGTGCCAGGGATACTCTCGCGGTCCGAATGCCCGGTCTGCAACATGTCAAAGTCCAGCACCGAAGGGTCGTTCACGGTAGCTCGCGAGCTGGAGGATGGGTGTATCGTAATCGGATTGCGATACGCGCTGATTGATCGCACATAGCTGCCAAGTTCGGTCCAGCCCTCTTTCTGCGCGGTCACGTCAGCTTCGCGGTTCTTCGACAGGTAGTACGGCATGCTGCCCTCTCCCGCCAAACACCATACGGTGGAATAGGCCCCCCAGCGGGCGACCAGGTAACGCCAATGCCGCTTCGCTTTTTCGATGCCCAGAATGGGCAGGTAGTAGCCCCAGCAGCCCACGATGCAGGGCACCATGCCGCTGTCGACCAAATAACGAATGCGCAAATCCGCCGCATCGAAATAGGCAGGATTGACTTGCCCGTAGCCCGCATCGTAAGGGAAGCCGTTTTCATTTGCGCCGCGTGGGTCGCGCTCGGGCATGTCGGGGTACAAACCCGCAACGATCTGAACCACCGAGAAACCCTTTCGTTGCCGGTCCGCGGTGAGAAGTTGAAAATCCTCGGGCCAGCGCAAGCGTTTCACCAGCCCCATCCACCAGGTGTCGCCTAGCCAGAAGAATGGTGTTCCATCGGCATGCTCAAAATGCCGGCGATTGCTCGCTACGCGCAGAGGGCCATGCAGGTAGAGTGGATTCCGGCCTTGGTACGGGACTGCCTGCAGCACCCCGGTCTGTCCATGCATGCCGGCATTCGCCGCATCGCTGCAAACCGATCGCCAGGTGTGCGTGCCCGGCGTGGACGGAGCATATCGGACACGCCACGTCTGTGAGCCTGCCCAAAATGCCGGGAGGCGGAATTCGGCCCCTTGCGGATCTCGCACAACCACGTCAAGATCCACGTCGACAAATGGATTTGCGTACTGCCTGGTGCTGTTGAAAGCCCACTCCACCGGGCAATTCACGGCGCCGGCCAGCGTTTGCGCTCGCAGGGCATCGCTTAGGGTTAAGGCGGATGCGCCGGCCAGAAAATCTCTTCTGTTTAGATGCATGTAATTGTAGTCAACCAGTCTGGGTATCCAGAATGACACATTGGTGGCGCGCGCAACTGCGGCAATATGCGCTATCCGGCACCGGCCGCGAGCTCAGCCCGTTTGTATCCGGTCCCCGAGATGGCATTCTAAAATCGAGTGCCAACCATCATCCTGTTATTCATTTCGAACGCTTTTATGACATACGCCTGGTACGGACATTTAAAGCACCGCTCCATGCCAATGGTGACCGCCATATTAGTGAGCTGGCTGATAGCCTTCGGCGAATACTGTTTTCAGGTCCCTGCCAATCGCCTCGGCTATGGTCAATTCACCGGATATCAATTAAAGATTATCCAGGAGGGCATCACCTTGGTAGTCTTCGCGGTGTTCGCGTATTTCTTTCTGGGTGAGCCGATGCGCTGGAATTATGCGGCATCGTTCGTTTGCATTCTCGGCGCGGTGATGTTCGCCTTCTGGGGCAAGCTGTAAGAAGGCTAGATGAGAGTCTATAATGGCTGTAACACAAGAGGTTCCCCGAAATGCAAATTCGCAATGTTTCTCCTTGGTTGGCATTAGTCGCATGGGCTGGCTTGGCCATGAGCGTTACCCTATTTGGACAGGCCACCGGAACACCGCCCAGCGGAGGGCGCGTGACACCCACCCCGACGATTCCGACCAACCCGACCACTCCGACCAATCCCAGCACCCGCCAGCCAAATACGTTCCCTACTCAGAATCAACAAACCCCCGAGTTGATGGAGCGTCCGATTTATGTCTCCGGCAAGGTGACGCTGGATGATGGCACGCCGCCGCCTGAATCCGTCGTCATGCAACTGGTATGCAATGCGTCGCCCCGCTCGGTCGGATACACGGATAGCAAGGGCAGATTCAGCATCGATCTGGGGAATCGCAACAACAGCGCGATTTTCGCCGATGCCAGCCAGAGCGGGACCGGAGGTTTCGACGGCGGCGGATTCGGAAGGTCCGGTTCACCGGGGCAGTCGCAATCGCTAGGCCGGGGAACCTCGGAAAGATCGTTTCTGGGTTGTGATTTGGCCGCCTCGCTTCCTGGTTTCCGGTCTGACACGGTGAATCTGGGAAATCGCCGCTCACTCGATAATCCGGAGGTTGGAACCCTGATTCTGCACCGGCTTGGAAATGTGCAAGGACTGACCATCAGTGCTACCAGTGCGC
>JBBSHP010000191.1:0-7661 GCA_038232555.1 Bryobacterales bacterium | reverse complement strand
TCGGCCTTGACCTGAACATTTACTCGTTTGTGGGGCTGATCATGCTGGTTGGAATCGTCAAGAAGAATGCGATCATGCAGATCGATTTTGCGCTGGAAGCCGAACGGAAAGAGGGCAAGACGCCGGCCGAGGCGATCTACGAAGGCTGTCTGATCCGGTTCCGTCCCATCATGATGACCACCATGGCTGCGTTGCTGGGAGCGCTGCCGATCTCGCTCGGCCTGGGCTCCGGTGGCGAAGCGCGCCGTCCGCTGGGGCTTGCTGTTATGGGCGGCCTGATCTTCTCGCAACTGATTACTCTGTATCTCACGCCCGTGGTCTACATCTTCATGGCGTGGTTGCAAGACTCCTGGCGCAAACGCAAGCAGCCGGCGCTAGCGGCACCGGAGCCAGTGAGCGCCTAGTGCATTTGGTTCCTCTATTCAAGATGGCAGGCAGAATGCCTGCCTCACGCCGATGCATAAATGAACATCTCTGAAGGCTTCATCAAACGACCCATCGCCACCAGCCTGCTGATGCTGGCCATTGCGCTGTTCGGCATGGTGGCCTATCGATCGCTGCCTGTGAGCGATCTGCCTAACGTCGATTTCCCGACGCTGCTGGTGACCGCCGCGCTACCAGGCGCCAGTCCGGAGACCATGGCCTCTGCGGTCGCCACTCCTCTGGAGAATCAGTTCTCAAGCATCGCCGGCTTAGAGTCCATGACGTCGGTCAACTCACTCGGGGCGACCCAAGTCACGCTGGAGTTCGCGCTCAGCCGCAGCCTGGATGGAGCCGCTGTGGATACGCAGGCCGCCATCACCCAAGCGTCACGCCTCTTACCCCAAGGCATGCCCACACCGCCGACGTTCACCAAGGTCAATCCGGCGGACCAGCCCATCCTGTACTTAGCGGTCACTTCGAAGACAGTTCCGCTGTGGACGCTGGACGAATACGCGGAGACTCGACTGGCGCAACGCATTTCGATGGTGAGCGGCGTGGCGCAGGTGCAGGTGTTGGGCGCGCAAAAGTATGCGGTCCACATACAAATCGATCCCCATTCGCTGGCGTCGCATCAGATTGGAATCAACGAAATCGAGAACGCGGTGAAGAATTGGAACGTCAACCTTCCCACCGGATCCATCATCGGCCCAAAGCGCGCGTTCACGTTGCAGGCCACGGGACAGCTCACCAGCGCGGATCAATATAAATCCCTGGTGGTCGCTTACCGGAAAGGGGCGCCTGTAAGGCTGGAAGAGCTGGGGAACATCGTTGACAGCGTAGAAGACAACAAGACGGCATCCTGGTTTTCGACCAAGGAAGGATCGCAGCGGGCGATCGTGCTTGGGATCCAGCGCCAGCCGGGTACCAACACGATCGAGGTGACCGACGGCGTTAAAAAGCTGCTTCCTGTCTTTAAGTCCGAGGTGCCCCCGTCGGTTCACCTGGACGTTCTGTACGACCGTTCCGATACGGTTCGCGAGTCATACAAAGACGTACAGTTCACGATGGCCATGACGCTCGGCCTGGTGGTGATGGTTATCTTTTTGTTCCTCCGGAACTTCTCGGCAACTGTGATCCCCAGCCTCGCGATGCCGTTCTCGATCATCGGCACATTCGCGGTCATGTATCTGATGCACTACAGCCTGGACAACCTGTCGATGATGGCGCTGATCTTATCGATTGGTTTTGTAGTGGACGATGCGATCGTGATGCTCGAGAACATTTTCCGTCACATGGAAATGGGGGAAAAGCCGCTGGAGGCAGCGCTGAAGGGCTCGCAGGAGATTGGGTTCACGATTGTTTCCATGACGCTCTCGCTAGCGGCCGTGTTCATTCCGGTGCTGTTTATGGGTGGAATCCTGGGGCGGCTATTTCGTGAATTCGCGGTTACCATCTGTGTGGCGATTCTGATCTCGGGCGTCGTTTCCGTCACGCTGACTCCGATGCTTTGCAGCCGTTTTCTGCGATCGCCGGAGCAGCAGAAACACTCCCGTTTTTATCAGATCACCGAGCGGTTTTTCGATCGCGTCCTGGGCTTATACGATCGCACGCTGCAAGTGGTGCTGCAGCACCGCGCGGCCACCATGGGCACCTTTGTGGTGGTGCTAATTTTAACGGTTATCCTCTTCATCAAGATTCCCAAAGGATTCATCCCGGATCAGGATACCGACCAATTGCTAGCCGTGACAGAGGCCGCGCAAGGCACGTCGTTCCAGCAAATGGTGGAGTATCAAAAACAGATTGCGGCGACGATTCAGCAGAACCCGAATGTGGAAGCGCTGATGTCCACGGTGGGCGGTTCTTCCGCTGCCACTTTGGGCGGACCCAACTTCGGGCAGATCGTGGTTCACCTGAAGCCACGTTCAGAACGGAAAGAGTTGGTGGACCAGATCATTGAGGACCTGCGGCCGAAGCTGGCGGCCTTCCCGGGGATGAATGTTTATCTGCAAAACCCTCCGACCATTCGGATTGGCGGACAGGTAACCAAGAGCCTCTACCAGTTTTCGATGCAGTCGCCCGATAAGCCGGAGCTGTACGCTTACGCGCAGCAGCTTGAGCAGGAGATGCTGAAGATCCCCGGCATCCAGGACGTCACCAGCGATCTGCAGAACAACACTCCGCAAGTAAATGTTGAGATCGACCGCGACAAAGCGGCCGCTCATCAAGTGAACGCCCAGCAGATCGAGAACTCGTTCTACGATGCCTATGGACCGCGCTGGGTGTCTACGATCTACGCCGCGGTAAATGAGTACAAGGTGCTGCTTGAGCTGCAGCCGGAATATCAGGCCGATCCGAACGCGCTTTCGCTGCTTTACTTCAAAGCCAGCAACAACGCACTCATTCCCCTGGACACGCTCGCCAAGATTAAGCAGGACACGGGGCCGCAAACCATCAACCATTACGGCCAGTTGCCCGCTGTCACTATTTCCTTCAATTTGAAGCCGGGAGTGTCGCTGGGAGACGTGGTGGGCGAGATCCAGAAGATCACGGATCGAACGCTGCCGGCGACCATCAGTACCACTTTCCAGGGTGCGGCAAAAGCGTTCCAGGGTTCCCTATCAAACCTCTGGGTGCTGTTGCTGGTCGCCATCATGGTGGTCTACATCGTACTCGGGATTCTGTACGAGAGCTATATCCATCCGCTGACTATTCTGTCCGGGCTGCCGTCAGCGGGATTCGGCGCGCTGGTGACGCTGTTTATATTCAAAATGGACCTGAACATCTACGCCTTTGTGGGCCTAATCATGTTGATTGGGATCGTCGAGAAGAACGCGATCATGCAGATCGATTTCGCGCTGGACGCGGAGCGCAACCAAGGTATGTCGCCGATGGAGGCGATCTACCAAGGCTGTCTGATCCGGTTCCGACCCATCATCATGACGACCATGGCCGCGCTCTTGGGAGCTGTACCCATCGCGGTCGGCTACGGTGCAGGCGGGGAGGCCCGTCAGCCGCTCGGCTTGGTGGTAGTGGGAGGGCTGATCTTCTCGCAGCTAGTGACGCTGTACCTGACTCCGGTGTTCTACACCTACATGGCGGGGCTGCAGGAAAAGCTGCACAGCCGCAAACGAAAGGAAGTTTTACAGCCTGTTGAAACCGTCGCGTAAAAACTCGGCGACCCCAGGAGCAGAGACACCACGCGGGCGTTCGAAATTATTCCTAGCTAGACGCGACGCAGCACCGCTCTGGCCGGAGCGCCATCGGCTCCCACGAGCCTGAGCGGCAGACAAATCAACTCGTAATTCCCAGGCTCCACCTGCTCGAGGTCTAGCCCCTCGATCACCCAAATCCCGGCCCCGAGCAGCGCCCGATGGGTCTCCGCGTTACCGGTATGAAAGCCGCCCACTGACAAATAGTCTACGCCCACGGTTTGAATTCCTAAACCCGCGAGATACTCCGCCCCTTCCGGGTTGATGTAAACATAATCTTCCTGGAACGTATCCATGTTCCGCCGACGAGACGAGTTGATCGTGCGAAACAGAATGCGCTCGCCCTTAACGATGTGGTGGGGGGCGAGTTCGGGTACGGTAATGGCCTCGGGGTTTTCAATTCCAATCACGCGGGCAGGGCCGATGGTGGCGGAAAGCGGCATCGTATCGATGCTCCCCGCATTGGCAATGAAATGCAGCGGGGCATCCATATGAGTGCCTGTATGAGCGCTGCCGCAAATTTGCGATAGATTCACCAGATCGCCGTCCGCAATCCGCATGTTCATGGTTCTTTCAAACGGAGTGTCTCCGGGCCAATGAACCATACCGTTCCGCAACGGTATCGAGACATCGATCCAATCCGCGCTCATTCGCTCACCTTCACAATGTTCTTGATTCCGCCGTGGTCTCCGGTCAGCAGGCCAACCGCTTCATCGATTGGAAATCGTCCTGTGATCAATTTGCTCAAGGCATCTGGCCAACGCTCGCGAAAGATGCCGAGGTCGCGAATCGCGGCATCGAAGTGCTCAGGCGCTGCGTTCACCGATCCGAAAATGACCTGGTTGTTTAATACGACATCCCGCATGATGAAATCGGTGTCGACCTGGATGGGTGCTTTGCGCCCCGGCACGCCCGTGAAGATGAAAACAGCGTTGGGCCCCAGTGTCTTGATTACCTCGAAGGCCAAACTGGAGGCACCTACCGCCTCGTACACTACATCGATTCGTCCGACCTGCCTGGCCATTTGCTCAACACTGAAAGTTTCGGCTGGTATGAACTTAGCGCCAATCTCATCCACGATGTCATTTTTTCCGGCATGGGAGTGCGTGCGCGAATAGACCGTGACCTCGAAGCCGGCAAGCACTAAAGCCATGGCTCCGAGCAGCCCAACGGGTCCCGCTCCCAACACCACCGCCCGATGACAGTGGCCGGGTCCCTGGCCGGGCTCGGCCGTACAGATCCAAGGTAAGCGCTGCTGAATCTGCCAAAGCTGCGTAAGCGACTTCTCCGCAATGGTCAGCGGTTCAACCAGCACCGCGACGTCACGCAATTCACGCGGCACCAGGTTGAGGTAGCGCTCCTCTTCCACCACGAACTCCGTCATGAATCCGTGCCGTTCTTTGATGCCGCGTTCCGTGAAATCGCCGGTGTAGCAGAAATCCTGCCGCCCTTCACGGCAAGCCATGCATTCAGGATGGTCGCAAGGGCGCCGGACGGTCGCGACCACCAGATCGCCCCGCTTTAGCTTCGATGTTTGCGGACCGACCTCGACGATCTCACCGAGCGACTCGTGTCCCAGAACCAGATATTCAGACCCATCCGGGGGAGTGCCGTATTGAAAGGAGGCGATCTCTCTATCGGTTCCGCAAATCCCCACATCAAGCATCCGAATTTTGGCTTGGGTAGCCGTCTCTATAGCGGGCTCTGGATGATCCACGACTCGAATGTCACGCCGGGATGGAAATACCGCAACTGCTTTCATATATAGACCAGGATAAAGGCCGGCCTCAGCCTAGCCGGAATTTTGTCAAGTTTTGATGGGTGGCCAGAGTTCGCGGATGCATCCGGTCGAAATACAGCGTGCCGTTCAGATGATCGATCTCATGTTGCAGGATGCGAGCGTACCAACCGCTAGCCTCAATTACGATGGCCTCACCGCGCTCGTTCTGACAATCGACGCGGACGTGCGATGCGCGCGGAACCAGTGCGCTGAACCCTGCCAGGCTCAAACAGCCTTCGAAGAAGTCCACTTTCGCTTCTCCATACGAAGTGATTACGGGATTGATTATGACCTGAAACGGTACCGGCTCACGACGCCGTTCCGCCAAACGCTCCGGGGGAATATCTTTCTGGTATTCAGCCCGATCTTCGATAACGGCAAGTTGCAGCGGTAAGCCCACCTGAGGCGCCGCCAAGCCTACGCCCGGAGCGTCTTGCATCGTATCGTGCATCAGGCGGATCAACTGCTGAATGGCAGCGCTTTCGATCTCCTGCTTCGATAAGGGCTGGGCGGTGTCCCGCAACACAGGGTCACCCGCTTGAACGATTTTGAGAATCACGCCTCATTTTAACTTTTCGCTTGACGCCACATGTAATTTAGTACTAAATAATTAGTATGCGATCCAAGAGCAGCACCCTCACCGAACAGGAGCTCGAGATTATGAAGGTTGTCTGGCCAATCCCGATCCCTGGATACGCTGGTTGACTGAACGCCGATCAGGGCGATGAGCCCCGGGGCAGGCGGCAAGCGATGCGATTCAGCCGGGATGTAGGTATTCGTTTGCAAAGGGATTGTTCGACACCTTTCCGTCTCCTGCCGAGGTAGAGCAAACGGCGGCACCTCGCGTGGAACAGAGACTTCTATCGCCCTCCTTCGGCACCGGCATAACACCAGACAATCTTAGTTGACAATACCCCCAAACCGGAGCAATATCAAACTGAGTAAAGCGTATTGAGGATTGTACGCTCCACAAGTAAAATCAAATGCGCATCACCACTTTGTTCACGTGTGCAGTGCTGTACGTAACTTGTGGTCTCGCACAATCGCGACGTACATACGCCCCGGAGAACTATGAGCACAGAACCCCGGCGCTGTTCGACATGACGGGTAGCGTTATGCCCCATTGGAGCGGGTCGGCGTTGATTGGCGTAAGGGACAATCAATCCAGCGGTCCGCTGATCTATCTGATCGACAGGCAGGGGCGCGATGATCACTTCTCCTTCACGCTTCCAGATGCGGCGACTGTAAACGTGTATGGTCTCGCCATGAGTCCGGACGGTACCGTCGCGATTGCTGGGTCCGCCGTCAGCGGCGACTCGAGGGGTGGGTCGTTCTTAGCGCTCATAGCGCCTGATCGAAAACGTCAAACCGTGGTTCGCACGTGGCCCTACGTGCCTCGGGAAGTGGTTTTTGTTCCGGACGGGTCACTGTGGACGGTGGGTTACACGTTTCACGACACCGAACATCGCATCGTTAAGCCTAATATCATGTCACATTTCGACTCGGTGGGCAGGTTGTTGGCCAGTTTTCCGATTGCTGCGAAGGCAATGTTTGGATTCGGTCGGCCTGCAGCGCTACAACATTCCTTCTTGCGGACTTCGTCAGATCGGATGGGATGGTTCACGAATGGGATGGAGTATATTGAGTTCTCCTTCGACGGTAGCGAACTCGGGCGGTACGATGGGCCTGAGGTGCAAGATCCTGAGCGTGCGGTACTTTGGGCGAATTTAGCTCTCAGCGACGGCAACGAAGTACTCTTCGGCACGATTCTGGATGGCAAACGAAAGACTTGGGCGCTGGAACGGGAGAAGCGTCAGTGGATTCCTGTTCAGTTTGAGGATCCGAGCCTCCCGGCGTGGGGCGACTTGTTGGGCTTTGATGGTGGGACTCTGGTCACGACTGGTAAATTCCATGAAATGCGTCGGTATAAACGTTCCACCCAGACGGACACGAAATAGTGCCCTTTGGCTATCCGTTGTAGTCTCATGAGTACCAGCGCGAGTGTGTCAAGCTGTCTGGCACAGAAAACTTGGAAAGGCTGATCCGCTTATCCCGGAAGACAAGAGGAGACCACAGAACGACATGGAACGTAGGACAGCAATTTGTGTAAGCTGGATATCCGCTTGACTCAGGTAGGCGCAGTAGATAAAATGCGGCGAGATGGAAGAGTACCCGCGGAACCTTACGGAGTTGGAGGCCAACTTTTCTACGGAAGAAAACTGCAGGGCCTATCTCGCGAGGTTGCGCTG
>JBBSHP010000190.1:0-7662 GCA_038232555.1 Bryobacterales bacterium | reverse complement strand
GTTCTTGAACGCGGCAATGCGGCGCTCCAGTTCCATGTGCAGGCTCATGGTCCCTGAAATCGTGCGAACCGCGCCCGACCCGGCGCCATACTGTTTCGCTGCTTTCACCGCCGCTTCGATCAGTTTGGGATGGTCGGCCAACCCAAGATAGTTGTTGCTCGCAAGGTTGATCACAGCGCGGCCGTCCACGCGCGATTCCGGTTCGCAAGCCGATTCCAGCACTCGCAACGCCTGAAATGTGCCCGCTTTGCGCCAGCCGTCGAGCTGCTCACTCAGAAACGACAAGGGGTTGGTTGTAGTCATCGCCTCTCCAAAGATAACAACCGCACAAACTCCACATCTCCGTCCAGAAAATCGTACCCAGGCAGGTGTCCTGCCGCCTCCCATGCGATCTGTTCGAACACCAGGTTGCGCGGCTCACCTTCAAATGTGGCGATCCGATAGAAGATCAGCTCAATGGCCGCCCTGCCCGGGTACTGATATCCGTACCGCGCGATCTCGTCGCCCAGACTCACATCCACGCCCAGCTCTTCCCGCAACTCTCGAACCAGCGCGTGCTCCGCAGTTTCGCCCGGCTCAACTTTGCCCCCCGGAAATTCCCACTTCAGCGGATGTGCATCGGTGCGCCTGCGCTGTGCGATCAGGATACGCCCATCGCGCTCGATCACCGCCGCCACCACGGTCATCTGGGATTGATTCTCGACATCGCGTAAGATCCATAGCGAAGATCCTCCAGGATACTCACCGCGTGCGGCTTCCAGCCTAGCGTTTCTTTCGCTTTCTCACTCCCCACCACTTGGTCAAGCAGCAGCGCCGCCGCCAGGGGCCCCAGCTTGGCGGTCGCTTGATCCACCGGCCAGGATTCCGTTCGGCCACCTGCGTCCGCTGCGAAGCTGGCGGCCTCAGCAATATCTTTTACTCGAACGGCTGGCCCGTCGGTGCCGTGCAGCAGGGTTCCGGCCGGAGCTTTTTCAACTGCCCGGACGTACAGATCGGCCAGGTCCTCGACATGCACCAGCGGCCACCGGTTCATGCCGTCTCCGATGTACCGGGCCGCACCCGTCTCTTGGGCCGATTGGACGAACATGCCCGCCAAACCACCACCACGGCCGTACACCACCCCTGGCCGGATCACAACGGAGCGCACGCCCGGCGCCGCATCCAGCACGCTCTTCTCAACCGCCGGCCGCCAGGCCACGATCGGAGGTGGCTGCAGCGTACTAGATTCCTGCGCCGGTTGATCCCCCGTATTGCCCAGCACCCAGATTCCGCTGGTGTACACCAACGGCTTGCCTGTCCCCTTCAGCGCGGTCAACATCGCCAGAATCGCCTCGGCATCCGCTTTGCCTTCATTCGTAGTTCCGGTATGAATCACGCCATCCACCGATTGCAGCGGCGCCGTCAAGCTTACCGGATGGCGTAAATCCCCGGAAACCGGTGTCATGCCCCGGTCGCGAATGGTCTGTTCCGATGCCACGCTGCGCGCCAGTGCCGCCACCGTGTGGCCCGCCGCCAGCAGAGCCTCAGCCACTGCACTCCCGATGTAGCCCGTCGCGCCGGTCAAGAAAATCTTCATGGGTGTACCCTCCTCGAATCCAGACTCATAATGAGATAAGACTCTTGTACAGCGACATATTACTTAATCATTTCAAGAATCCTCGCAACGTGGGTGAGCTGTCCCCGCCGGCGGTCACGATAGAGGTTTCCAATCCGGCCTGCGGCGACATACTGCGACTCTCGGTCCAATTCGATAGCGGAACCGTGACCGCGGTCCGGTACAAGGTCCGGGGATGTACCGCTTCGATTGCCGCAGGTTCTGCCCTGACTGAATGGATGCAGTCCAAGACGCCGGAACAACTGGCCGGATTGAAGCCCGCTGTCATCGACCAGGCTGTTGGGGGCTTGATAGCAGAATCAAAGCACGCCGCGGTGCTGTGCGTCGACGGAGTGAAAGCAATCTTGCGAAACATCGCTCTGTAATGGATCCGCCCAGGATCGATCCGCTGCGGCTGCCGCGTAACATCCAGGTCATACTGTCCGCCATGATTCTCGGAACCGTCTTGCTGACGGCAGCGGATGGGTGGCGCTTCGGCTTCACGCATGACGACCTGCAGAATGGTCACATGGCGGCGTTCACCACCAGCTATCCCGCCCTGCTCGGGGACATGGCTAAGATCTGGCAGGTTTCACCCATCTACAGACCTGCTGCGATGTTCGTTCTGAAGGTCCTCTACTCCGTCTTTGGCATGAACGTGACAGGCTGGCGCCTGGTGTACAGCGGGTTGCTGGTCCTGATGGCATACACCACTCTGTCGGCGGTTAGGCATCTCACAGGAAGCTTCCTGGCCGGCGCCATTGCTGCTATCATCATCAGCTATCACCCCAGCCTGCGGATGCTTTACTATTCGATAGGCGCCATCTTCGACTTAGTCGCGTATGATCTGACGGCCCTATTCCTAATCGCTTACCTGCGGGCCAGCACAACTACTGGACGTTCGGGCTTGTGGTATTCCGGAGCGTCCCTGCTCTCTTTCTGGTTGGCCCTGGAAGCCAAAGAAATCGCAATCGCTGGAGCGGTCTTCATATTCCTTTACGAGGTGTTGAGTCGGCCGCTTGATCGGCCCGGGCTGTGGATCAAGGAACGTCCACTGCTTTGGATTGTGTCACTGCTCAGCGTGGTTTTCTGTTTGGCCCAATTACTCGGTCACGGATCGCTCACCACCATGGCAGCGTACCGGCCTGAGTTCTCGCTCAGTATTTACCGCAACCACGTAGAGGAGTGGTTCCGAATGGTAGCGGAAGCCCCCATTCCGTGGGCTGCCGCTGGGGTTGCCCTGATTGCGGGCGTAGCTGCGCTTCTCAGTTCCTGGCGGCTCTCCTCGTGGTGCATACTGTCTTTATTAATCGGGATCCTGCCAGTGGCATTCATCCCGCAAAGAGACCTCAGTGCAATCACCGTCCCATTGTTGGCGGCCTTCACTTTCGCGGGTTTCTCTGTGGAGGCGCTGTGCTCAGGTACTGCTTCGGTTTTGACACGCCATTCCACCGTTTCAGTGCGCGCCGCCAAAACACTCGCAATCGGAATGGGTCTAACCGCGTCGGCCCTCATTCTCCTATGGCAGGGGGGTCCGGAGAAGCGGCTTATCTACTGGGCCATGCGCGATGTCGATCTTGCCATTGGGCCGGCTCTGGCCGCCCTCAGTGCCCTGCCGCCACCGCTCCCGGAAGATCGATTTGTGATTCACCATGATCCCTTCAAAGAGATGCAATGGGCAGATCTCTTCCTGTTCCGCCTGTACTATCGTCAGCCCGAGTTGGTGGTGAGACGCCTCGACCAAGTCACTGCCCAAGAGCTCTCGACAGGTCGCTGGCGCCATCTTACGTGGGAAGACAATCGTTGGAAAGAGCTCCGCTGACAGAGCTTGAAATTCTAATGCAGCCCTGGCGGGGGTGCGGGTGGGGGTGGCGGCGGCAGTGACGGAGGGGGTGGGATGGGCGCGGTTTCGCCCCTTGCACCCGGAATCTTGCCCACGCCGGTCGAGCGCCCCGCGCTGGTTTGCATCGTGTACAGAGCATCGTTTAACGCTCGCAGCACCCGCTGGGCAATCGCGCCTTTGTCGATGGTTCGGTACGCCAGCGGCTGATTCTTATATACCTGCAAAGACTCGCCGGCATTCAGCGTTTTCGTATCGCCCTTCAGAGCGTGGCGAACATCCACCTGCCCTTCTTCCACCTCGATCAGAGTGGAATCATCCTCTGCACTCACGCTGACGTCAAAGGTGGTTCCACGCACCGAGATCACCGCGCTCGGAGTGTGGATGCGGTTGGGGTTGGGCTCCGTGCCCCATCTCTGAATGTGAATCTTGACCCGTCCTACCAGTACATCCAGCAGGTCGCGCCAGTTGGGTGGGTTTTTCCGGAACACCACGTTTGAATTCGGATAAACTTCGAACGTGCTGCCGTCGGAAACCTGAAACAACGCGTAGCCGTCCGGACCGGAGACGATGATTTGTTTGGTTTGGACCTGATCGCCGATGCTGAGCGCCCACGGCTCGGAATCGTGCAGAACCGATACCTGCCCGGTGATGGAAATAACCTTAGCCGCTGGATCGAAGGAAGCCGGTTCCGTTTGACCGGGAGCGCGCAGACCGGGTACGCTTTGCCCTGCACACAGTCCGGACGCCACAGCCATAATGGCTACCAGGCCCGTCGCGGTCTGGATTGCATTCCAGAACTGTCCCATCATGAACTATAAGTTACCCTGGAACTCTTTCACTCTCACAATTGCTTGAGAGAATCTGATCTTACGTTGAACCCTAGTCTAACATCAAAATGCTGAGCAAGCCTCTCTCCTGCATTCTAGTTTGCAGAATTTGTTGTATGCACAGGTGGAACAGGCAGAAGCCACCGTTCGATAAGGGTACAATGGACTCGTTGCATGTGTCTTAAGTCCGCAAGTCGGGGCGTGCTGTCCTGGGCTTCGCTCCCGCTGTGGGCGCTGGCCGGATTGACACTGGCTCACGCGCAGAGCGTGGCGCCGGAGTGGCGCCGCATCGGCAACTCGGCTATCGAAATGGCCTTGCCTTCTTTGGCGAGCGGTCCCGTCGATCGGGTGTGGTTTTCAGCCGATGGCTCCAGCCTGTTTGTTCGCAGCGCAACCGGACTGATTTTCGAGAGTCAGGATCTGGAGCAGTGGCGAACCGCGGACAGCCGAAGCGTGGTTCCAGCCCTAACGGCAAACGAGTCGGCCGGCACTGGCATTCCGGAAAGCCGCATGAAAATGCAGCCCAGCTCCGATGGCCGCCGTCTGTACGGATTCGGCAACTTCGCTTACCGGTCCGAGGACGCCGGACAGAGCTGGACAAATCTGACAGGCTATAAGGGAAGTTCGATCCTCGGATCGGCTCTGACGGATCTGGCCGTCTCACCGCGCGACTCCGACGAGATTGTTGCCGCGGCCGCCACCGGTGTTTGGCGTTCGGTCGACGGCGGTTTGTCCTGGACTGGCTTGAATCAGTCTCTGCCGAATCTGCCTGTGCACCGTCTATACGCCACTCCGTCCGGCGCCAACGGATTAAAGATATCGCTACGAGGTCCCGATAACGCCGAGTTCGAATGGGCTCCGGGGGAGAGAACTGCCTGGAGACCCAGCCGCGGTACCGAAGCCGCACGCCAGGCCGCCCTCGAACGGACACTCTCGCTCACCCTGAAACACTCCATCACCGCGGCGGCAGCGGCCGGCAACAATATGTATGCCGGGTCTGCCGACGGGCAGCTCTGGGTCTCATCGGACAAGGGAGCATCCTGGAGCGCTGCCTTAAGCACCGGCGAGCACGCCAATGCTCCGGTGGAATCCATCTTCGTAGACTCCCGGGATCCGCGCATTGCGCTCGCCGTATATGGCAGCCAGAGGCTATCACGCGTGGTGCGTACCATGAACGGCGGGCAGTTTTGGGATGACATCACGGCCAATCTGCCGGAAACCGCCGCGCACGGCATTGTCGCGGACCTGCCCAGCGGTGCGATTTATCTGGCCACTGACGTGGGCGTGTTTTTCACTCAAACCGATCTCGCCAGTGCCGGCCAAGCCACTCCCTGGGAAAACATCGCAGGCAATCTGCCCGTGGCGCCTGCCCGTGACGTCAGGTTGGATTCCGGAGCCAACCAACTGTTTGCTGCACTCGAAGGATATGGAGTTTATGCCGTGATCGCCCCCCACCGCCTGCGCGACGTTCGGGTGGTCAATGCTGCGGATTACAGTGCTAGGCCCGCGGCGCCGGGTGGACTTCTCAGCGTCCTCGGGGCACGAGTCTTATCGGCCCGAACGGGCGATTTTTCGGTGCCTGTCCTGGCGGTTTCCGACAGCGCTTCACAAATCCAGGTTCCGTTTGAAGCCCGCGGAAATGCTCTAGCCTTGACGCTGGAGGCGGCTACCGGCCGTTTCAACATTGGCTTGGCTCTGGCCCCAGTGTCCCCTGCTATTTTTGTTGACCCGGACGGCACTCCCCTCATTCTGGATGGCGATTCCGGCATTCTTCTGGATGCATCTAAACCCGCTCACGCCAAGGCGCGCCTGCAGATCCTGGCGACAGGTCTGGGCCGTGTCAACCCGGATTGGCTGGCTGGGGTGCCGGCCCCCGCTATCGATCCGCCCCGTGTAATTGCACCCGTTCGTGTGCTGGTAAACGGCTCACCGCTGGAGCTCAGGCAGGCCACCTTAGCACCCGGTTATCCCGGCTACTATCTGGTCGAGGCTGTGCTGCCCGAGATTGTGAATGCAGGCGCTGCCGAGTTGTCCATCGAAGTGGGCGGGCAATCCAGTAATCGGGTCCGGCTGCCCATCGAATAGCGTAAGTGCCGATCCGCACGCCGACATCAGATCTGAGATTGAAAAGCTGAAGGCCGAGACGCCCCGATTGAGCGCGGCGAAGGCAGCGGGCGCAACCGAGAAGCCGGGACAGGCCGGAATACACAAACGGGCAAAAGAAAGCGCAAATCCGATCAGACATATGTTAACGGATGTGAGTGGTGCGAGACATCGTGAAGATGCGAAAAGCGCCGGTTCGATGGTGGTTTCAATCCCCCAGACCATCCTTTCGGAGGTACAGATTTATGAGGGTGATAGGGTCCTTATCGAGGCTTCGCCCCCAAACCGTCTCGTGATTACAAAGGAGATGCAAACTATGCCTAATACTCAGCAGGTAGAAGTTGAATTGGCCGTCCTGGCAATGGGCAGCGGAGCTGTTGCTCAGCGGCGTCGAAACTTCGAAGCTAGCTACTGCCCAAAACGACTGTTCTGAACAGCGATTTTACTGCACTACGGTTCTTCTGAGTACAAGTGTAGAGGACGGCTCGCAAGGCGCGAAGGCGTGATCGTCTTACGTAACAAATTCCCCAAAAAGCTCGATCCAAGACATGGCGTTATCCGAGTTAACCACATCGCCCAGACTAGAGAGTACGATGATGGCTCCCCTAATTTCGTGATGCGGTGTATCCGCACCGTGCAATAATGCGACTGTCCACTAATGCCCATCGAAGATTTCGTTATCGAAACGGATCGCTTGGTGGGTGGGTATGGAAACTCCCTCGTCTTACGCGAAGTGTCCCTCAGAGTGCCGCGGGCGAGTATTTATGGCTTGCTTGGTCCCAACGGTGCGGGCAAAACAACAGCCATGTGCATGGTCTTGGGCTTGCTCCACCCGGTCAGCGGGGAAATTCGACTCTTCGGCGAACCGCTGAGCGGAGCACTTCCTGGGATTCTGCGCCGTGTCGGCTCGCTGATCGAGCAGCCTTCCTTGTACGACCACCTGACCGGAGATCAGAATCTCGAAATCGCGCGCGGATTGAAGCTTTTGAAACGAAAGGATGCCGACCGCGCTATCGAGGCAATGGGCGTCGGAGATTATGTCGGGAAAAAGGTCGGAGAGTATTCTCGCGGCATGCGGCAGCGGCTTGGCTTGGCAATTGCGATGCTCGGAAACCCAGAATTACTGCTTCTCGATGAGCCGATGAACGGATTGGATGCGAGCGGATTGCGGACGTTACGGTCGGGGCTCCAGAGGTTGCGTAAGGAGTATGGGACGACCATCTTGCTCTCAAGCCATCAATTCGAGGAGGTTGAGCAGGTGGCTACTCACATCGGAATCATGAACAGCATCGGAG
>JBBSHP010000189.1:0-7677 GCA_038232555.1 Bryobacterales bacterium | reverse complement strand
GCGGACCTTTTTCCCCAACTGCATTCAGCCGGTTGCAAGATTTCACTCGATGTCGGCTGGCACGAATATTGGTTGACCGATCCCGATAACGAGATCATCCTGCGGGAGGCGGATCTGTTTTTCCCGAATGAGCGCGAGGCGTCGCTGATTACCGGTCGCACCGACCCGGAAGACATGTTGCAGACATTAAGCAGAAGAGGCGCACGCAATATCGCTCTGAAGCTTGGCGCTGCCGGGGCGCTGCTTTGTTGGGATGGGGAGTTGATCCATTGCCCGCCCTATCCGGTTACCCCGGTGGACACCACCGGCGCGGGCGACTGTTTCGACGCCGGCTTTATCCACGCCTGGTTGAATGGTGAAAGTCCTGAGCAGTGCCTGCGCACCGCAGCCGTCTGCGGCGCTCTGTCCACCCGCGCTCTGGGCGGTATTGCCAGTTTTCCCTCGCAGGAAGAGTTGGAAGAGGCTTTGGAGACGGTGCCTTCTTGAACGGAATCAAAGTCACACTCATCGGTGGCGGCGGCGCACGCACCCCTTTGTTGGTCCACGGCTTGGCGCAGGCGCAATCTGTTTTGAACGTGCGTGAAGTCGCGCTGTACGATGTCAGCCGGCCAGCCGCCGAGTTGATGGCCTCGCTTGGCCGCGAAATCGTTCGAAGCAATCGGGCTGACTTTGAGCTGAAGACCCCCGCTACACTGGAAGCCGCGATTGAGGGAGCGCAGTTTGTGCTCAGCAGCATCCGCGTGGGCGGCATTGATGCCCGTGCGCGCGATGAGAGGCTGATCATCGATCAGGGCTTGGTCGGTCAAGAGACCACCGGCCCGGGCGGTCTGGCCATGGCACTGAGAACTGTCCCGGTCGCTCTGGCCCACGCCCATCTCATCGAGCGGCTCGCGCCAGAAGCTTGGCTGATCAACTTCACCAATCCCGCTGGCTTGATCACACAAGCTCTGATGACCCACTCCACCGTGCGTGTGATCGGCATCTGTGACACTCCCAGTGAGCTGTTCCATCGAATCGCCTGGTCGCTCGGGTTGCCGTTCGAAGATCTTGAATTCGTCTACTCCGGACTCAATCATCTCGGTTGGATCCAGCGTGTTTTGCTGCGAGGCGAAGACATCACCACGCGACTGCTGAGCGACGATCAGGCTCTGCTGCGCCTCTATCCAGCCCGTCTCTTTGAACCTGAAATGATTCGCACGCTCGGGTTGATTCCCAGCGAGTATCTGTTCTACTACTATTCAAAAAGCCGGGCTTTTGAGAATCAGCGCACCGCCGGCGCTTCCCGTGGCGAAGAGATCCGCAGCTTGAACGCAGACCTGTTCCAGCGAATGCGTAGTGACCCGGCCGCCGCGCTCACAATCTACAAGAATTATCTGAATCAGCGAAACGCCAGCTACATGCGCTTGGAAGCTCATGCCGAGTCGGCCCGCGATCAAGGCCCCCAGGATTGGGACCCGTTCCAAGCCGCCACCGGATACCACCGGATCGCCCTCGATGTAATGACCGCTTTGAGCGGCGACACCTCCCAGCGCGTGGTCGTGAATGTGCACAATCACGGCGCGATTGAAGACTTGCATCCGTTTGACGTAGTCGAGGTTCCCTGCCTGATCAACCGCCATGGGCCGGAGCCGGTTCACACCGGTGGACTGCCCGAGTCGGTAAAAGGCTTGGTGTGGGCCGTGAAAGCCTACGAGCACCTGGCCATACGAGCTACAGTGGAGCGCTCGTTCGATCTCGCGAAATTAGCGTTAATGGTGTACCCAGCCGTCGGCGAATGGAGCACGGCGACCGGCGTTATGCGCGCACTCGTAGATTGCGACCCCGACCATCTCGGCTATCTGACCTGACGGTTCTCAAATCGCCAGGCCGTTTCGACCATCTCTCGAATTCCAGGATATTTCGGTTGCCAACCCAGCGTGCTTTTCAGCTTTCCTGAGTTGGCGACCAGCACCGGCGCATCCCCCTCGCGGCGCGGGCCCACCTGATAGGGTACTCGCGCGTGCGTCACTTCCTCCACGGCCTGAACTACTTCCATGACGGACTGCCCAGTGCCCGTGCCTACATTGAACGCATTCGACCCGCCCCCGCCCAATAAGTGCTCGAGCGCCAGTCGATGTGCCTCTGCCAGATCGACAATGTGGATGTAGTCGCGGATACACGTTCCATCCGGAGTCGGGTAATCTGTTCCGAAGATTGTGATCGGCTTACCAGTCTTGATCGCTCGGAACAGCAGCGGAATCAGATGAGTCTCCGGATCGTGTTCTTCGCCTAACGCGGAGTCCGGGTCGGCGCCACAAGCGTTGAAGTATCGCAGCGCAATGCTGCGGATGCCACGACACTCGTCCATCCAGCGCAGCACTTTTTCAACGATCAGCTTCGACTCGCCATAGGGGCTAACTGGCGCAAAAGGCGAATCTTCCGGAATAGGCACCACCGCCGGCATGCCATAAACCGCCGCCGTCGAAGAGAAAACTAAATTCTTAACATTTGTTTCCACCATCGCGTTGAGCAGCGAAAGTGTTCCGCCGACGTTGTTGCCGAAGTACAACTCCGGACGCTGTGTCGATTCACCCACCGCGATGTAAGCGGCAAAGTGGACCACAGCATCGCATCGCTCTGTCTTCAAAACATCAGTGAGCGCGCCCGTTTCGGACAGATTGAGACGATGAAACGGCAACCCACCTACATTGTGTTCGTGCCCGCGGGAAAGGTCATCCACGATGACCACTTCGTACCCGCTGCGCGCCAGCCGGTGAGCGGTGTTGGAACCGATGTAACCAGCGCCGCCAGTAATCAGAATCTTCGACATTGTCTTAACTATAACGACCTAAGCCATCGGCCCTGGATATTCAGCTCCCAGCAGATCCCCATCGTCATTGGCCAGCGTCCGCAACAACTCTAGGTGCAAGTAGTCCACCATGGACTCCGACTTCGAGAGGAAATCGTTGCGAAAGGTCTCGCGGCCAGCATCAATGTTGGATTGCAGATGTGTGTACAGGTTGCGCTCGGCCCGGCCGGTCTTGACTGCTCGCGCCTGATACAACTGCATCCCGGCTATCAATACCCTGGCAAAGCGCTGCGCCCGCAAATGCAGGTTCTGCTCGTCGCGACTCAGTGCAAACCAAGTGGCGCGATTTGGTTCAGGCCCTCTCGAATCGGCTCCGATGACCTTCACTAATTCACTCGACTCCGGACGCCCTTTCGCTGCGACACTCTCGAGCACCACCGACGCCACGGAGCAAAGCATCTCGAGAGCGGCTGGCTCAATATCCTCGCCATTCGAATCGGCGTACAGAACCGCCGGTACACGGTCGCGGGTGGTGAGCGGGAACAGCGATGCACGGTGCGCCGGCGATTCACCCACCCACACTGCCACTGCTTCCGACAGTTCGCCCCGAGTTCGCATCGCCACCACCGTATCTTTGGTGTCCACTGCTGAAGCAAACGCAGCAGCAGCACTGAGAGCTACTTTTAGAGCAGTCTGTTCCTGCATGCCGCGCGCTGATCGCAATTCGAGAGAAGGTCCGTTAACAATGAACACCGCGGCCCGATCGCAGAACCCTTTAGTACCGTCCAGCAGCGCCTGGGTCCACTGTTGCTCGGACCCGAACTCCCTCAAGCGCCGCACCGCCCGGCCGAACTGCTCAGCCAGATCGCGCCTGGCACTGGAGCGGGCATTCGCGGCCACCTCGGCCAGCTTCGATCCGGAGTCGCTCAGATGCCAATCCTCAATGCGCTTCGCGGCATCTGTGAGGCGCTCTTCCATGATCCGCTCCAGGTCGTTATGCCAAGCCCCTGAAAGCTGCTCATGAAGGTGGTCGAGCCGCAATTGAGACGCTGCCTGCAACTGTTCGCGGGCGGTGCTCCTGACGTCCGCCATCAGTTCAAGGAGGGATGGGGCGGATTCAGGCGAAATGGAATCGGAGTTGACCATGCTGGTGGTTAAGACGCTGTCTCAACACATTTTAGCTTCCCTCCTGGTACACCCACGCCAGTGCTGATTTGCGTGGGATAATGTGGGCGTGTCCAAGGCGAGGGAACTCGAGCAGCGGCTAGCTCGTACTGAGCATCAGCTTGGCATGATGCAGCGCCTCAGCCGTTATCTGGTCCGTGATATCGAGCTTGAGAAAGTTCTGCAAGCCATCGTAGCCATGGTCGTCGAGTTCATGGAGTGCGACTCCTGCCTGCTCTACCTTTTTGACGAGAACGAAAAAGAACTGGTTCTTCGAGCTTCGAATAACCCGCATCCCTCTGTGGTTGGCAAACTCAAACTCGCTTTAAGCGAAGGTCTCACCGGCTGGGTGGCGCGAGAGCGCCGGTTGCTGGCAATCTCGCGAGAAGCGTATCACGACGCCCGCTTCAAGTACTTCAGCGATCTCCCCGAAGACACCTACGAGGCGTTCCTCTCCGCCCCGGTGCTCTCCCGCAGCCGTATCGAAGGCGTGATCAATGTACAGCACCGCTATCCGCACGCCCATTCGGGCATTGAAATGGAGCTCCTTACCAGCGTGGGCGAGATACTTGGTTCCCTCGTCAGCCTTTCAAGGCTTGCACCCAAAAGTAAGACCACCGAGCTGGTCATGTCCTAACGAGAGTCAGGTCCCGTGTGTTAAGCTAAAGACCTTCCACGTCGAACAGGGTTCCTACTTCTATGGCCAGCCCCGGCGTTGCGGACGGCATAGCCGCTCCCCATCCCTTCCGATCTTACTCGCTCGATGCCGCCTACGATGAGATGTTCGATTCGAATGGCTCGCCGCGCTCGCACTATCAGTTCGTTCACGAACTGCTGCTCAATATGCCCGCCGAAGAGATGCGCCGCCGCAAGCAGGTCGCGGACCTTTCGTTTCTCAATCAGGGCATCACTTTCACCGTATATGGACGCGGTGAGGACACCGAGCGCATCTTCCCACATGACCTGCTTCCGCGCATTGTCACGGCCGCTGAGTGGGAAACGATCGAACGCGGACTCACCCAGCGCATCACCGCTATCAACCTCTTTCTGAAAGACATTTACAACGAAGGCCGCTGCCTGACCGATGGCATTGTTCCTCGCGAGATGGTTTACACCTGCCGCCATTTCCGCCGGCAGATGCGCGGCATCGCGGTCCCCAAAGGAATCTACATCAACGTCATTGGAACCGACCTGGTCCGGTTGGCGGATGGGCGCTTTGTCGTGCTGGAAGATAATCTGCGGGTCCCGAGCGGCGTGTCCTACATGCTGACCCTTCGTCAGGTGATGAAGCGCGTCTTCCCCGAACTGTTCCGCAAATACGATGTGCGCCCCATCGATCATTACAGTCAGGCGCTGCTGTCCACGCTGCGTGCCGTGGCGCCGCAGGACCGCCCCGACCCGAACATCGTCCTGCTGACGCCCGGCGTTTACAACTCGGCCTATTTCGAGCACACCTTTCTGGCCCGTCAAATGGGCATCGAACTGGTGGAGGGCCGCGATCTGGTGGTTCACGATAATTACGTCTACATGCGGACCACTGCCGGCCTGCGTCGCGTGGATGTCATCTACCGGCGCGTGGATGACGACTTCATTGATCCGATCGCTTTTCGCTCGTCCTCCATCCTCGGCGTGGCCGGCCTGTTCAACGCCTATCGCGCGGGCCATGTGACGCTGGCCAACGCCGTCGGCACCGGAGTGGCTGACGATAAAGCCCTCTATGCCTACGTTCCCAAGATCATTAAGTACTTCCTGGGCGAAGATCCGATCCTGGACAATGTCGAAACATTCGTGCTGACCAACGACAGCGAGAGGCAGCACGTCTGCAATAATCTGGAACACCTAGTGGTGAAAGCGGTGGGCGAATCGGGAGGCTATGGCATGCTGATCGGCCCGCATAGCACGGCCCGCGAGCGCGAGGAATTTCGCCAAAGAATCCAAGCCGATCCACGCAATTACATTGCTCAGCCAACCCTGCTCTTTTCACGCGGGCCTTGCTTCTGCGATGAGCGTGTGGACTCTCGCCACGTCGATCTGCGTCCCTACATTCTCTATGGCGATAAGGTCACCATTGTGCCGGGCGGGCTGACCAGGGTCGCGTTGCGAAAAGGGTCGCTGGTGGTGAACTCTTCACAGGGCGGCGGTAGTAAGGACACCTGGGTTCTGGACTAAAGATGCTTTCGCGAGTTTCCGACAGCCTGTATTGGACCAGCCGCTATCTGGAGCGCGCCGAACATGCCGCACTGCTGATCGGAGTGCAGCTCAACCTGATGCTGGATGAGAGCAGCGGCTCCACTGGCCGGCGCTGGTCGCGGGTGCTGGAAGCTCTCAATTTACCCCCAAGTCCGGACGGCGACAAGTACAGCTATAGCTTGGCTTGCAGCTTCGATCTGGTTTCGGACTGTATCATGTCGGCGCGCGATAACGCCCGGCAAGTGCGTGAGCAGATCAGTTCCGAGATGTGGGAACAGCTCAATCGCCTGTTTCACGAAGTCAAGCGCAGCGGCACTTCGGATCTGTGGGACTCTCAGCCGCTCGACTTCCTGGTTACCGTGAGAGAAAGCTCTCACCTGTTTCACGGGCTGACCGACTCCACCATGAACCATGGGGAAGGCTGGCAGTTTATCCAGGCCGGCCGGTTCATGGAGCGAGCGATGGCCATCGCCCGGCTGCTGGATGTTTACTTCAACGAGTTCTTGAGTCTGCCCGACCAGGCCATGGATTCCACAGCCCATCTGGAGTGGATCGGATTGCTGAGAAGCTGCAGTGCTTTCGAGAGTTACTGCAGGGTCTACACCGCCGATCTCCGGCCAGAGCGCATCGCGGAGTTCCTGCTGTTGAATTCTGAATTCCCTCATTCCGTTCGTTTCGCGGTGGATCAGTTGGAGCAATCTCTCGAAGCCATCAACGAGAGTACGTCCAGCAAAAAGGCCGCCAGAGTCGCTCAGCTCGCGGGCCGCTTGCGGGCGGAGCTGACTTTTACACCGCTTGAAGAAATCATGACAAATCTGCACGAATTTCTGGAGACAATCCGGAGTCAGTGCGGCCAGATCAACAACGCCGTCTATCAGGTTTACATCACCTATCCCATTGAAGCGGCGCTGCAGGCCTAGGCGGCGTTCCCACACGATATGTTCTATTCCATCCGGCACCTCACAAAATTTCGGTATAGCAAGCCCGTGAGCGAAAGCATCATGGAACTGCGCATGCAGCCGCGCACGGAGGCGAGCCAGCGCTGTCTCACCTTTCAAATCTCCATCACGCCGCGCACCCGTCTTGCGTCTTATCGGGATTATCTCGGAAATACCGTGCACCACTTCGATGTCCCGGGCCGGCATCGACAACTGGTGATTGTGGCCGATTCGCTGGTCGAGGTGAAGGCTCCAACGGACCCTCCCGACGGCTTGGGCGGGAGTGCCTGGGCCAATCTCGATCAGGTCATCGCGACGGGCGATTATTGGGAGATGCTGATGCCCAGCCATTTTGCCAAGCCAACTCCGCTGCTCCAGAGTTACGCCGGCGAGTTGGGTTTGGCGTCGCGGGAGGCGGCCCGGCGCGCAGATCCAATGGAATTAATTCGCGAGATGAACGCCGCGCTCTTTTCATCCATCTCGTATGTCCCCAAGAGCACCAACGTCGATTCGCCCCTAGATGAGGCCTTACGCTCCCGCCGCGGCGTATGTCAGGATTATGCGCATATCATGATCGGTCTGCTGCGCAATCTTGGT
>JBBSHP010000188.1:0-7700 GCA_038232555.1 Bryobacterales bacterium | reverse complement strand
CCACGAGTACCTTGTTATGGATACGCCGCAGGAACGCTTCATCCGCCAGATCGCTCGGCTCCAGGTTGGTGGAGAACACCACCATCAATTCGAACGGAACCTGGAATTTCACTCCATAACGTAGCATCAGGTAGTCGACGCGACGGTCGAGCGGAACGATCCACCGGTTCAGCAAATCGCGCGGGGACATGAGCTGGCGCCCAAAATCGTCAATGATGAAGATTCCATTGTTGGCCTTCATCTGGAGCGGCGCTGCATAAATGCCTGAGGATTCATCCAGGCGCAGTTCCAGCATGCCGGGACTCAATTCGCCTCCCACCACAATGCACGGCCGGCGGCAGGGGACCCAGCGGGGATCGAGGTCATTCTCAACCGTGTCAATCCGGTGATGGACGGCAGGATCGTATAGGCTGATAATCTGCCCGTCCACTTCAACCGCATGGGGCAGCAGGACAGTGTCGCCGTACACCCGGAGCATTCGTTCCGCCAGGCTGGTTTTTCCGTTCCCCGTGGGGCCGTAAAGAAAGATTGAATTCTGCGAGATCAGCGCCGGGCCCAACTGATCCAACATGTGGTCCGAGATAATCAGGTCTGCAAAAGCAGTGCGAAGAGCCTTGCGGTCGACCACCACTCGCGCGGCCTGGGCTTTGGTGGCCTGCTGATAATCCTTCAGGGAAACCGGGGCGGGACCAGCATATTGGCTGATATGAAACCGCTCGGTGGCAAGCAACCTGCCCGCCCCGGACAGGGTTATCTGATAATCGTTGTCAATCATTCCCTTGATCTCTACCAGTTGCTGTTGGCGCATGGTCTGGAACACTGCGTTCAGGATTGAGAATGAGATGCATAAGGACCGGCCCAGGGTTTGGAGATTGCTGAATCCCTCGAGCGACAGCCGGCGCAGCACCAAGTCGAGTACGAGCGATTGAGAAAGCCCTAATTCTTCAAAAGTTTGAGGGGGCACCGGCGCAAACGCGGTTCGGAAGGGAGCAAGGGTGGCGGCCATTTTGTATCAGCTTTCCAATCTCTTATCGGCAGGCCTGCCCACAATGTGAGCGCGAAACGCACTGCACGAAAGCGCGGAAGCTGCCGTCAGATCTTTGTTGATCCTGCGCACCTTCACCTTTTGTCTCGGCCTGGTCTCCCTCTGTGCGCAAGAGGTGCCCGAGCCGCCGGTGGTGGGCACGATCACAGACGGGGAACTGGCCCAGACTCGCAAGCTGCTGCCCCCACCCCAATTAAGCGCTGCCAGCGGCCGCAAAGATCTGGATCTGCACGGCGACGCGCGGTCGCTCTTCGAACAGGTTGCGAAGGCGTTCGACCTGCTGGTGGTCTTCGATTCCGCTTACCAGGCCAAATCCGGGCTCCGGTTTCAGCTGGAGCAGGCGGACTATCGCGAGGCCCTGGAAGCGCTGCAGGCGGCCACTGAATCGTTTGTAATTCCGGCTGCCGAAAAACTGATGTTGGTGGCCAACGACACTCCGCAAAAGAGAACTGAACTCGAGCGGAACGAGGCCATCGTGATCCCGGTTCCGGAACCGTTTGCGCTCCAGGAAGTTCAGGAGATCGCGACGGCGGTGCGGGGCACGCTCGATATCCAAAGGCTGATGGTGGACAGCCAGCGGCGCCTGATTCTGGTTCGAGACCGAGCCTCCAAAGTACTCATGGCCGAGAAGCTGATTCGCGACCTGATGCAGCCTAAAGCACAGGTGGCCATTGAAGTGGAACTGCTGGCCTCCGATCAGAGCTCTTCGCTGACTTACGGACTCTCCTTGCCCAGTTCTTTTCCCCTGGTTTGGGTGCCTACCGGGGAACGAAATCTGACGTCTATGTTCCCGGCTGGATTTGCGAACTTTTTCGGCTTCGGGGGAGGTCACTCGCACCTGGCCCTGGGAATCACGAATGCGAGTCTGTTCGCGAATGCCACCAAATCGTTCTCGACTACTTTGTTGAAGTCCGAGGTGGTGACCTCTGACGGACAGCCTGCGTCGCTGCACGTCGGTGATAAGTACCCGATTGTGACTTCCGGCTATTTCGGGGCGGGCGCCGGGAGCAGCCAGGCGTTCGCTCTCCCGCCCAGCATTACTTTCGAAGACCTCGGGCTGATCCTGAAGATCACGCCGCATGTGCACGGGATCGATGCCATGACGCTGGAGATCGAAGCTGAGTTTAAACTGCTGGGTGCTTCCACCATCAACGAGATACCGGTGATCCGGAACCGTAAATTTCAGTCCAAGGTCAACGTGGCAAACGGCGAGTGGGCCGTTCTGGCGGGCCTGCTGACGGAGACAGAAGCTTCCACCATTACGGGCATCCCGGGGTTGGCGAAAATTCCTTTGCTGCGGCATAACCAGCAGAGCCGCGATCGGGGCGAGACTGTGATTGTGTTGAAGCCGCATCTACTGAGTCTGCCCCCCACAGAAACTCTGATGCGAGCCGCCTGGGTGGGGACCGAGACGCGGCCGCGGACTCAGTTATAGCCGGACAAAGCCAGGGTTATAGCCGGACAAACCCAGCGGCAGGCAGGAATCCCGGCAGGAATGCCTGCCCCACCGCGAACTAGACGGGGCTGCGCTTGAGCGCGTATTCGAGGGCTTCCGGCGGGATCTCGAACTTGCTGACAGCGGTGTTGCCCATGTATCCGAGATCCTTGATCCCCACTGGGCTGGTGTAGAACGCATCGACTACCATTTTGCGTGCCCAATCGAAGAATCGAATGCCTGGCCCGAGCACTGGCGATTCATTCTTGCGATAGGCAATCAGATCGAGCAAGGCTTTCTGATCGGCTGCTTTCGCACCGAGAAAGGTGGCTCCATAGCGGCGTTGCATTTCTGCGTCGAGCCAGAAAATTCCGCCCGTATAAATGGCGGCCAGATCCGGATTTTGACTGGCCAGCAGATCGATGAAATCCGCGCAGCCGGCTTGGGTGGAGCCGGGAGAATGGTCGTCAGCGGGAACGATGTAGTCGCCGAGCTTCTGCAAAGTCGCATATTCGTGAGCGTTTAACAGCTTCGGCTGGTATACGCCCGCGGAGTTCTTTTCGGCGGCCGCAACCGAGTGTACGTGCTGGGCCGCTTCCGCGCTAACTGCGCCCGTGGTGACGGAGAGAGCGATGGTTCGTAACAGGTCTCGTCTAGAAACGTCAGACATTTCCTTTCCTCATTTCTTCCGCCAGATACTCGGAGGTTCGCCAGGACATGGCGTTGATCGTCAGGGTGGGGTTCTTATCGGGATTGCTCACAAACGGGGCGGCATCGGCGACGAACAGGTTTTTGACTTCATGCGCCTGGCAATATTTGTTGAGGGCTGAAGTGGCCGGATCTTTCCCCATCCGCACCGTGCCCAGTTCGTGGATGATTTCGCCGCCAATCGAGATGCCCTCGCCTTCCACGGTAGCGGGCCTGGGTTCGAGAATTTTTCCACCCATGGTTTCGAGGATGGCCTGGAAGGTATCGTGCATATGCTGCGCTTGTTTGATTTCGTGCTCAGTCCACTTAAAGTGGAAGCGCAGAACCGGGATGCCCCAGCGATCCACTACATCGGGATCGATGTCGCAGTAGGTCTGTTCGTTCGGGATCTGCTCGCCGCGGCCGGCCAAGTGAACGTAGGCGCCGTAGCGGTCGCGAATGCCGTTCTTGAGATCGACGCCGTAGCCCTCCTGCCGCCGGCACTCACTTTGAAATGCGCCGATGCCGGGCATGAAAAATCCGCCTCCAATCTCGATGTGGTAGCCGCGGGGGAATTCTTTCTCTTTCTTGTCCCACAGCCACCAGGGCACATAAACGTGCATGCCGCCCATGCCGTCGCTGTTGTGGCGGGGCAGTCCATCAAGCGCCGGGATGTGCGCATTCAGCCCGTAGCCAACGCTGTCGGTGAGATAACGGCCGACCACCCCGGATCCATTAGCGAGTCCATCCGGATGACGGCTGGATTTCGAGTTGAGCAGCAAGCGCGAAGATTCACAGGCACTCGCGGCGACGATCACCGTCCGGCAGCGAATCTGTTGCTCCGTGCGGGTGACCTTATCGATGTATGAAACAGCCTTGACCTTGCCACTCTCATCGGTGATCAATTCGCGCGCCATCGAGTTGGGGAACAGCTTGACGCGCCCGCTCTTCATGGCGGGGAAAATCTGCACCTGGCTGGCGGAATAGTTGGAAGCAGTGACGCAGCCGCGGCCGCACTGAGCGCAGTAGTGGCAGGCGGGACGTCCGTTGGTGTCCTCCGTGATGATGGCGAGCCGCGAGGGAATGCAGGGAATATCGAGCTTCTTGCAAGCGCGCTGGACCAGTGTTTCGTGAACGCGGGGCGGCGGGCACTTCTGAAAGATGCCGTCCGGAGCGCTGCGAATTCCTTCCTTAGTGCCGGTGACGCCAATGAATTTTTCGGCCTTGTCGTAGTAAGGCGCCAGTTCATCGTAAGTGATGGGCCAATCGGTGCCGAGACCATCGCGCGAGTAGGGCGTGAAGTCGTAATCCGCGAACCGCAGCGTGATGCGGCCGTAGTGATTGGTGCGGCCACCCACCACGCGAGAGCGGAACCACTGCCATTTGGTGCCATCGGCAATGGTGTAGGGCTCACCTTCGAGGTGCCAACCACCACTGGTGGTGGCAAAGTACCCAAAAGGGTAAGGGCTCTTGCCGAAATAACCGGCAGCGCCTTCGCCGATTCCGCGATTGGGAGCCTGCCAGGGCCATTGATGTTCCTTGAAGTCCTTGGCGGGATTGATCATGGGGCCGGCTTCGAGCAAAGCGACCGAGACGCCGAGGTCGGTGAGGACCTTGGTAGCCGTGCCACCGCCCGCGCCCGAACCGATGATGACGACATCGTAAACGGGGGAGCTACGAATGATCTGGAACATTCTGGTTCGATTGTAGCGCCGGATTAGTTGGAAAGGGGAGAGCACAGGTCGGGGATTGAGGCAAGTCTGCGGCGCATAGGCGCATAACTTGCAGTGTGGCGTTTTCGCGACATTCCTTTAGGCTGAAAGATATGGGCGCGGGTGGATCGGCTCGCGGCGCTTGTGTTGGAGACATGCGCCGCACCATTGAATCAGCGAGCAGAGCGCGGAATCAGCGGGCAGAGCGCGGCTGCGGTGAGTTTTGCCTCCGGCGGAGGAAGCGATATTCGGATTTCAAAGAACTGCGACGCTTCCGGACCAGAACATATTGCTACGAGTGGCGCGAGCGTCCCGTTACTGCAAATTCGCCCTGACGATGAGAGGGCTGATTCCGGTTTGAGTTTAGCGGGAGGCCGAACAGCGGCGAGAGAAGGTTTGGGTTAAGTGGATGAAAGGGTGGGAGATTGAGGTATGATTTTTTTGTTAACGCGCGGATCTCACCTGCTCGATGCTCCTGTGGGCGCAAAGTAGTGGAGTGCTTTCAGTGGCTCCCCCAAAGCGGGTGCCTGCCAAGCGTGGCCACCGTAACTGCGAAGATCTCCGATGACTTACGCTCCGGTTACCACATGAACAGCACACGCCAGCGGCGACGGCCTTCGTGCAACAACGACCCGGATTGTTGTATGATTGTTACGTTCGTAGGCAATGATGCCAAAGAACAGTTCCCGTAGGCCGTAGGTCCTCGGGGACAAAGACAGTCCAGCAAGGCTGGGCGTAAAGGTGAATATGAAAGCAAAGCCGAAGACTCTCTCTGTTCCTGTTTTTTCCCTCCGACGAATTGAAACCCCTTACGAACGACGACTTGGATATCGAAACTACGTCGCCGTCATAGACGCAAAGCAGCTTCCTGACCTCGCCAATTGGCGCGAAATCAACGTGCGTGAAGCCAAAACGCGCGGGCGTGTACCGAATGCAATTAGAAAGTCCTTCGATGAGAAGGCCGACGAATTTCTGTTCATGAACCGGGGCATGGTCATTGCAGCGGAACGTGTCGATTTTAAAGAGACGGCTAATGAGAAGCGCTTGGACATCGTTATGGCGGATCCGAAAATCCATGGTCTTCTCGACGGTGGACACACGTATCGCGTTGTGACTGAATCCGCTGCGGAGCTACCGGAAGAAGAAGCCCCGCGTTATGTCCGTGTGGAGATAATAACTGGGTTCGACCGCGAGACCATCAGTGATGTCGTCGAGGCTAGAAACACTTCCAATCAGGTGCGGGATGAATCTCTAGCGAATTTGCGCGAGGAGTTTGAACCCATCAAAACCGTTTTAAGAGATCAACCATACTTTGACTCGATTGCATGGAGCGAGTACGAAGAATTGGAGACCGGTAAGCCGAAGCCTATCGACGTTCGGGACTTGATTTCGTACCTGATTACCTTCGACACTTGTGCCTTCAACAGCACGACTCAACCGCTTATCGCTTATAAGGACAAGCGGGCTTGTCTACGCCATTTTCAGGAAAACAAGGAACGCCTTCGCAAGCTGTACTCGTTGCTTCCTGACATGCTGCGTCTGTGGGACGAGATCCATGCAGGTTGGCGAGGTTGGTACGGCGAGGGCCGCGAAGAGGAGGCCGGAATCCGAGGCCGCTTTCTCAAGCTGACGGCGGTCCTTCAAGGCGCTGAAACCCTGCATTTCAAAGGTGTTAATGCGCAATACCGCATGCCGGAGGCATACAAATATCCAATTCTGAGCGCCTTGCGCGCGGCAATCAAGGTGCAGGGTCGCGGCGCGAAGTGGGCAACGGATCCTTTCGATCTACTTCAGGTAAGTGGCCCGCAGCTGACTAACATTGTCGGGAACACAGTGCGTTCCACGAATAACCCTAACAAGGTGGGGAAAGACGTGGGCACCTGGTCTAGTTGTTACTTGGTCGTCGAAAGCGCGATGCGGAGCAACATGACTCAAGAGGCCGAAAAGAAGATTCAGGAGCTGCAAGCGCAGCTCGCTGAATTGCAGAAGAGCCGCTCACGCCAATTGACCAACTAATTCATCTCAAGCCGTGCCGGGTTCCGAAAGCGCCCGGCACGGGTTTTGTGAACACCCTCAGGTAGAGCGTTATCTTGCAAGCGCTGCAAGTCGGCCCGGTCCATGACACGTCTGGCAATGACCGGGTGTGCCGAACCATGCGCCTATGGTCCGGGCGGCTAACTTGAATCTTGCTGCTGAACAGCTGGCCGCGTCCAGAGGTTTAAGGGAAGAGTGCTCAATGAGAGGCGCCGCTGACGCTTGGAGTCGTCGTCGAGGCTTACCTTCTCGCCTATTTTTCCCTAACGATATGCAGGATAGCCTCGAGGCGCTGAGAAGAGCGGCGCCGGAGCCGAAGGGCTCGGGCCTACCGTTTCTTTTTGTCGTAGTTTCAATCTGGGCTGCGAAGTTTCCTTTTGAACTTTAGGAGTGTCTAAGTCCGCTGCAAGCCGTCGATAAGCTCCCAACTGCCGTCCTCTTTCTCAAATACAAAGATGGAGGGGTCTTAGGAAAGATCTGAGTGAGGAAGACGCCGCGCGGTGGCAGCCTCACGCGAATACTTTCGTCAGAATCCGAGCGGAGGTGTTGCCTTCGAACAGGTGGTTGCCGATTGCGGACTCACAATGGATGACGTGGGGAACTACTGAGGCAGCGGGGATATTTTCCAAGACCATTTTTATGTCGGTGAAAGTCAAACTGTGCCACGTTCGGCGGAGGCCAGATCGGCAGCGATCTGGGCGAATTGATCGAGTGCGGCTTGCAGATCCTCGACGATCTCGGCGGCGAGGATAGCGGGATCGGGGAGATCGGACGAATCGCCGAGACT
>JBBSHP010000187.1:0-7739 GCA_038232555.1 Bryobacterales bacterium | reverse complement strand
CATGGCTTTCACGTCGGCTGGATCGATATCGTGGTCCTGGCCGGCGGTGGGCTGCGCGGCTGCCACAGGCTGCTGGGGAATGCCGCAGAACTCCTGATAGTCGATCAACTGCTTAATCGTGGGATGGTCGCCACAGACGGGACACTCGGGATTCTTGCGCAGCTTCAACTCGCGAAAGCGCATCGCCAGGGCATCATAGAGCAACAGTCGGCCAACCAGCAGGTCACCAATGCCGAGGATCAGCTTTACCGCTTCGGTAGCCTGAATCAGACCAATCGTGCCGGGCAGGATGCCGAGCACTCCACCCTCCGCACAGCTAGGCACCAGACCAGGCGGCGGCGGTTCAGGATACAAGCAGCGATAACACGGGCCGCCCTGGTAAGCGAATACGGTAGCCTGGCCTTCAAACCGGAAGATGGACCCGTACACGTTGGGTTTGCCGAGCAGGACGCACGCATCGTTCACCAAATAGCGCGTGGGGAAATTGTCGGTTCCATCGACGACGATGTCGTAGTCCTTCAAGATCCCCATGGCGTTCTCGCTGGTAAGCGCAACCTCATGGCGATCGATCTGGATATGCGGGTTGATGTCGAGCATTGTCTCGGCGGCTGAATCGAGCTTCTTGCGTCCGACGTCGCTGGTCCCGTGGATGACCTGGCGCTGAAGATTCGTGAAATCGACGACATCGAAATCAACCAGGCCAATGCGGCCCACCCCGGCCGCCGCTAAGTACAATCCCAAGGGCGCGCCCAGCCCACCCGTTCCGATAAGAGCGACTTTAGCGTTTTTGAGCTTCAGCTGGCCTTCCATGCCCACTTCCGGCATGATCAGGTGGCGGCTGTAGCGCAGGATTTCTTCCTTGCTCAGCGTATTCGGATTATCCGGCGCGGGCGGCTCAACCGAGCCACTTCCGCGTGCGGGAGTGGGAGGAGTCAGGGTAGTGGATCCGCCGGCAATGCTGGGGACGATGGATACCGTGTCAGCGTCTTTGAGCGGTGTCGCATCCTTACCCAGGTAGCGGATATCCTCATCGTTCACGTAAACGTTCACGAAGCTCCGGAGTTTCCCTTCATCGTTGTAGAGATGCTTGCGAAGCTCAGAATACCGGGTGGTTAAGGCGAGCAGCGCCTCACCAACGGTGGATCCCGGAAGCTCCACGGAATTTTGTTGATCCGCAAATTGCCGCAGCGGAGTAGGAATTAGGATTTTAGGCATAGATCAAGTCTTCTTTGATTGCTTCTTTCTGATTCTCGTCTGGACGATAACTGTTGGCGTGATCGAACCGCCCCTGCTTAATGGACAACACCACATAAGAGAACCACGAGCACGAGTGCTCGAGATCCCGCTGGGAAAAGTAGGCATCGCAATCCGGATGGGAATGAAAGACCCCCAATATCTCAAGACCGTTCTTGCGGGCGCGTTCGTCGGTGCGGATCAAATCCTTAGGGTCCATCACGAAGAAATCTCCCTGGGGTCCGGTGTAGACGTTCGGCAGCGCGACAGCCTCTTGGACCTGCTGTTCCGAGCCTAGCAGCACCCCGCAACATTCCTTAGGGTAGGTGGCTTCCGCGTGAGTCAGCATGACGTGCCAAGCGGCCGGATTAATGCGGATCATAAGGTGGGCCGGAGCTACTGCTGCCAGAACGGCTCGCTCAGGTATTTGGCCGCGCCGTCACAAAGCATGGTGACAATCACGCCGGTCTGGCCGGCTTCCACCAGCCCCCGTCCGACCCGGCGGGCCGCGACCAGGTTTGCCCCGGACGAAATGCCGACCAACAGGGCCTCGTCGCGCGCCAGCCGGCGCACCATCTCGTAAGCGTCTTCGGTTTCAATCCACACGTTTTCGTCCGCCAGCCCTGCATCATAAATCCCGGGGACAATGGCCGTGGGCATATGTTTCAGACCTTCCAGGCCGTGAAATCCCGAGGAAGGCTGGGCCGAGATGCACCTTGCTTCCGGCTTGTCGCGGCGTAAACGCCGGGAGGTGCCCATAAACGTTCCGCTGGTGCCCATGCAGGCTACGAAGTGGGTGATGCGTCCCTCCGTCTGGGCCAGAATCTCCTGACCTGTTCCCTGGAAATGAGCTTTCCAATTAGCAGGGTTGTTGTACTGATCCGCGTAAAAATATCCCTCGGGATTCTGTGCGTAGACCTCCCGGCACAGCCGGATGGCCCCATCGGAGCCTTCCGCGGGTTCGGAAAACACCATCTCAGCGCCATAAGCCTGCAACGTGTTCTTGCGCTCATGAGAAGCGTTGGCCGGCAGGCAGAGCTTCACTTTGTAACCCTTATACGCACCGATCATAGCGTACGCGATCCCCGTATTGCCGCTCGTGGCATCCAGGATGATTTGGCCAGGGCGAAGCTTACCGGATTTTTCGCCCTCGGCGATGATATTCAAACCGGCCCGATCTTTGACAGAGCCGCCGGGATTAAAAAACTCGGCTTTGCCATAAATTTCGATGCCGGGCAGATCCTCCGCCATACGCTCCAGGCGTAAAAGAGGAGTGTTCCCGATATGGCTGAGGATGTCTGTCGCCTGCAGCCGCTGCGCCGGCGGGGGAGCGGCAAGTGCGCTCATTTCTGGTCCACCGATCCTAGCTGGTCCACCGATCCTATCATGTCATTCTCCATCGGGAAGGGCGGGATTGCCCTACCCAGTTGGATGCATGCATGGCGGATTCGACTCTCGGAGCTTTTTACCCCTTCTGGATGCGCATACCGTAGAAGGAACGCCATACGAACACCAAAGCAACTAATAGAAACAAAACACCCAGCACGCTACTGATCGTGGCGCCCTGCTCATTGGTCAGCGAAACGGCCAACTCTACCGCCAGCAATCCAAACAGCGTGGTGAATTTGATGATCGGGTTCAGGGCCACAGACGAGGTATCTTTGAACGGATCGCCGACGGTGTCCCCGACGACCGTAGCGTCATGCAGCGGCGTGCCTTTCTGCTTCAACTCCGTTTCCACGATCTTCTTCGCATTGTCCCAAGCGCCGCCGGCGTTCGCCATGAAGATGGCCTGATACAAGCCGAACAGAGCAATGGAGATGAGATATCCGATGAAATAGTAGGGTTCGAAGAACGCGAATGCCAGAGTGGCAAAGAACACGGTCAGGAAGATGTTGAACATGCCCTTCTGCGCATACTGCGTACAGATTTCAACCACTTTCTTACTATCGGAGACGGAGGCCCTTGCGGAGCCTTCTAAATTGATGTTGGCTTTAATGAATTCCACGGCGCGATAGGCTCCGGTGGTGACGGCTTGCATGGAGGCGCCGGTGAACCAGTAGATCACCGCTCCGCCAGTAATTAAACCAAGCAGGAAGGGCGGGTAAAGAATCGACAGGTTGATCAGAAGCTCCGGCTTGAGCCCATGGGTGAGCGCCACGATGATGGAAAAAATCATGGTGGTGGCTCCCACTACGGCGGTACCGATAAGTACCGGTTTGGCCGTGGCTTTGAAGGTATTGCCGGCACCGTCGTTCTCTTCCAGGTTTTCCTTGGCGCGCTCGAAGTTCGGATCGAATCCGTACTGCCGTTTTATTTCCTGCTCGATGTTGGGCACTTGCTCGATCAACGACAGTTCATAGACCGACTGAGCGTTGTCGGTTACCGGTCCATAGGAATCGACTGCAATAGTGACGGGACCCATACCAAGAAATCCGAACGCCACCAGACCGAAGGCGAATACCGCGGGAGCAATCATCAGATTGTTCAGGCCCATCAAGCTGATCCAATAGGCGATGGTCATCAGCAGTAACATGGTCATCCCGATCCAAAAGGCACTGAAGTTTCCGGCCACCAGTCCCGACAGAATGTTCAGCGAAGCGCCGCCTTCGCGGGAGGATGCCACCACTTCCCGGACGTGACCGGACTTGACGGACGTAAATACTTTGACCAGTTCCGGGATGATCGCGCCCGCCAAAGTGCCGCAAGTGATCACGCTCGATAGCTTCCACCAAAGTGAGGAGTCGCCATTGAGATCGGGAATGATCAGGTACGAAACGATGTAAGTGAACACGACTGAAATGATGGATGTCAGCCAAACCAGAGTGGTCAGCGGAGCTTCAAAGTTCATCTGCTGCGCGGTACTATAGCGAGCTTTGGCCATGGCCGCATTGATGAAATACGAAAGACCCGACGAGATCACCATAACGATGCGCATGACGAAGATCCAGACCAGTAGCTGAATTTTGACCTGGTCGCCATTTACGGCCAGCAGAATAAACGTGATCAACGCAACGCCAGTGACTCCGTAAGTCTCAAAGCCATCGGCGCTGGGGCCCACGGAATCGCCCGCGTTGTCGCCGGTGCAATCGGCAATTACGCCGGGGTTGCGCGCATCGTCTTCTTTGATTTTGAAAACGATCTTCATCAAATCGGCGCCGATATCGGCGATTTTGGTAAAGATGCCTCCGGCCACACGGAGAGCCGCCGCGCCGAGCGATTCGCCGATGGCGAAACCGATGAAGCAAGCTCCGGCGTAGTCACCCGGCACGAACAGCAGGATGAACAACATCAATACCAGCTCCACGCTGATCAGCAACATGCCGATGCTCATACCCGCCTTGAGCGGGATCTCATAACAAGGGAAGGGGATTCCGCGCAGGCTGGCGAATGCAGTGCGCGAGTTCGCGAAAGTATTGACGCGAATGCCGAACCAGGCCACACCATAGCTTCCACCGATGCCGATCAGACTGAAGAGCAGAATGATCGCAACCTTGACGACGTCCATATGTTCGAGAAATCCGAAGTAGAAGACGATGATAGCCCCGATGAAGGCCTCCAAGATCAGCAGGAATTTCCCTTGGGTGAGCAAGTACGTTTTGCAGGTCTCGTAGATGAGTTCCGAGATTTCGAGCATTGAAGAATGGACGGCCATGTTCTTCAATTGCGTGAACATCATGAGGCCGAAAAGCAGGCCGAGCGCACAGACCAGCAATCCGCTCATCAAGAGGGTGCGGCCGTTGATGCCGCCCAGAAAAGTGACCTGGCCGAGGTCCGGGAGAATCAGGTTCGCCTCGCCACCGGCGCGCACCGGGACATCCTGGCCAAAGGCCTGAGACGGGACTGCCGCCATGAGCAAAATAGCGAGCAACGCCGTAAACAGAGAGGCCAGCCAGCCCCGCTGCAACGCGTTTTTCCAAGATCTTGACGTGCGCTGCGATCGACCGGACAGCAGGTCTGTACGTGGATGCGCAGATATCGTGTTTACTGAAACCAAGTGCAAGTAAAATCCTCCAGTGGATTGCAACGACGGCTGGCCTGAAAATCGGCCAGCATCACGCTACAATAACGCAGCCAAGGTCTTAGAAGCAAGGACGATGGGTCTATGGCCGGGATGTACCGGTACAAAGTCGGGGCCCAAGCGGGTTTAGCCGGGGTGAGTGACGCGCATAGGCGCATCTCTTACAGTGTGTCGTTTTTAGGTCAGTCTTCGGTTAAGTCGATGATAACTCAGAGCGGTGGCCGGCTTGGGATTTTTGATGCTAGAAAGATGCGCCTCACGGGAAAGCCGCCGGTTTGGTTTCAGGTGTAGCGTTCGCCTCGATCTTCAAGTCTCGAGGTACGTGCCGGGGAAACCGTCCTCGCGCGTTGGTCCGAGTGTTCCCATTTTAGCGGGTGGGCTTGAAGCGGCGGTGTTTCCGGTAAGGCAGAAGGCTGGTAAGTGGATGATTCAAGAGCAGAAAATAAAGTTGGTCCGCGTGTCACTCCCCGTCGACGCGCTGCGCCGGCCCACCGGGACGGATGAAAAAGCGCGTCGCGCGGGGGACGGCAGCGCAAGCTTCCTAAGCGTCAGGGGCGGGGGAAGCGGGTTTCCGCTTCGGCTTTGGACCGCGCCGGTTTCGGTTGAGCGCGGCCTGCTTGCGGTGCTGTTCGATTGTTTTTTGATCTCGGAATGCGGAACCTGAAGAACGGCTTTCATTGGATTCAAAGCGCGTCCATGCTTCCGGCCTTCGTGGTATTCCGTAGCAGGCTTAATGCTTTGATGCTGCCACGATCATTTGGTGTAGAGGATGCCATTGACCATCAGGCTTTTGGGGTCAAATTTCCCGCTAGCGCCGAGTGATCCGTCAACTTTTAGGAAGAAATGCAGAGCCATAACGGAAACCCCGTTTTCTCGAAACTTGAAAAGTTTACTTCTCGTACCTGGGTCTTGGTTGCTTGATGGATTTGCTGGTTGATCGTGCGTGCAGAGTATTTCTAGTTCGTCCATGCGGTCCCTCCATCCACCTTCGCCGCTATTGAACTTGTTCTGTAAATCGCGTTCAGATACCATTACCTTGGGAGGCTTGCTCATTGAACGCCTTGGCGGAACTTAGAAATCGCGTTAACTTGTTCGCTGCAAGCCATGATGTATCTCGCGCGGAATTTGAGGATTGGTTTCTCGATTCTCTTTGGGATGTGGAGAGATCATCAGACACGATAGCTCAGGCGGGATTCCATAAAATTGAGGGGCTTTTAGCCGAAGCGTCCCATGCGCACTGGAGTGATGCCGTGCTTCGCAGGGAGTTGGCAAAGACCATCCGCCCTTTTGTCCCGCGATTTCCAATTGTCTTAAGACAAGACCGTCAAATACTGGATCATCCATGGCGCACCGGTTCCGGTAACGTTACGGAGCAGGTTTTAGCTCTAGTATCGTGAATGGAGTTTTTGCGACTAAGATGCTATCCATCAGGACTTCAACCTGATATTTTCCTGTTTGTCGTGGCACTACCTTGATGTCAGCGCGAAGAGTGAATCCACCCGCGATATCGCTGACCTTTGATCCTTCAGCCAGTAAAGCTTTGCCTTCTTCTGACAGAATGGATACGAATACAGCACGTAACGGATCTCCGATAGGCTTAGCCTCTCCATCTGGTCCTCTGATAACGATCTGAACCGAGTGCTCTTCTTTTTCGTCTGGTTGCGTCTTGCCCATGATTAAGACGCACATAGCAATCGACTGCTCTTCGATGGCTAGATTGAGATTTCTTCTGAAGTAAAAAACATCTACCATCCGTATGGCGCTATAGACTCGGTCCTCTTCAAACAGAATCTTTTCGCAAACAATGACATTCAGGGAGACGAGAGACGGAGGAAGCATTACTTGTTCCAACATCGCTCAGTCTAGCACTCAAGTATTCTTAGCATGCATTGCTAGCCGGGGAAGGTACAAAGTCCTCGGAACACGCACCGGATATTAACACACCCCATGGATCTACACTCTCCCGCCAGGGCTACCTTGTCGTCATGGACTTCCATTCATTTTCGAGTGTGGGGAGGAATCCAGCGGTGCGCTTCGGCAGCTTTCGCCATGTCGAGTACAGTGATCGGAATCTTGCCGTACAGTTCGCGGGCTCTTGCCGAAGGCAGTCTAAGAATGGAAAAAAGATTAGGCTCAGAGCGAAAATATTGCATGAACTTAAAATCGCGCATGTCAACTTTGAACTGGTCAGCAAACGCCTTCATGAGCTCTGCCGCGTCGTCTCCATCTAGACCAAGATCCTGCAGCAACTTCGAGGTAGCCGTGATCTCCGAGCTTTGTCTCCCACACTTCTCCGCAAGGAGATCACTAATGGCGGATTTAAGGTCGAGTTTCAAACAAGTTTACGCGGGGCCGTCAATCTGACCGACCACCCAGTGCTCGAGCCCGAAGGTGGCGGCATGATCGGGCCCCCTGGCCTCGAACTCGCGGTGATGAACTGCACCATTCCGGAAATGTCATGGCTTGGGGGCCAGCCAGGCGGGTT
>JBBSHP010000186.1:0-7781 GCA_038232555.1 Bryobacterales bacterium | reverse complement strand
GCGGCATGATCTCGCGCGTATCATATCAGGCGCGCACGCCGGATTTCTGGCAAGCCTGCGACGGCGTGGCTGGCCCGAGTTACTGGCAACAGTATGGGGCCTACAACGACGCGAAAGGCGAACCGACGCAGGTCAACGCGGTCAGCCATGGATGCTCGCCCGCCCGCTTCCGCCAGATCGACGTAATCGTAACCGACTAACATGCTGACACGAGAAGAAGCGCAGCGCCTGGCCGGGAAAGTGCTGTCGTATTCCAGCTTTCCCGAGTGCACGGTATTCGTCGGCGAGACCGAGGAATCGTACACTCGCTTCGCCAATAACGGCATCACGAACGCAGGATTCTCCGAGCGCCGCTCCATCGTGATCAACTCGACCCGGGAGCAGAAAACCGGTGTTATTCGGGTGGACGAAACCGATGACGACCAACTGCGAGCGGCCGTGAAGCGCTCCGAAGAGTTAGCTGCCATCGCGCCACCGAATCCGGAGCATCAACCTCCGCCGGGGCCGCAGAAGTATCCCGACATCGCTGCCTATGACGAGGAGACAGCGCGGGCCCGGTCGCCCCAGATGATCCCGCAGGTTCGCGCGGTAGTGGAGTCCGCTTCAGCCAAGAAGCTGGTAGCAGCGGGTCTGTTCGAGCGTACCCAAGCCGCCGAGGCAGTCGCGAACAAGGCAGGGCTGTTTGGCTACCGCCGTTCGGCCGATGCGCGCATGAGCACTACCATTCGCTATCCGGATGGGTCGAGCTCGGGTTGGGCGGGTCAGCCGGCCGCACACATCCGCGACATCAACGGCGCTGCTTTGGCTGCCGTCGCCATCGAGAAATGCATCAAGTGGCGGAATCCGAAGCGATTGGAGCCCGGCAAATATACGGTGGTCTTTGAGCCGACGGCGGCGGGTGATATCGTCCGGCTCATCGTAGGCGGGGGCGGTTTCGGTGGGGGCTTCGCAGGACCGTTCAGCGCCCGGGCCACGGAAGAGGGGCGGACGTTCTTGAGCAAGAAAGGAGGCGGCACGTTGCTCGACGAGAAGCTCTTCCCGGAATTCGTTACCCTACGCAGCGATCCCGCGGATCCGCGCCAACCCTCCCTGCCGTGGTCCAACGACCTGCTCCCGAACCGCGCGGTGACCTGGATCGACAAGGGTGTGATCCATGCTTTGCAATATGACCGGTACTGGGCTGCCCGCACGGGGCACGGACCGACTCCCTCTCCGAGTACCCTAATCATGGACGGCGGGGATACCAGTCTTGAAGATTTGATTAAAGGAGTGGAGCGGGGACTGCTAGTGACTCACTTCTGGTATATTCGCTTCGTCAATCAGCAAACTGTGCAGCACACCGGGCTGACACGCGATGGCCTGTTCCTGATTGAAGACGGAAAAATTACCCAACCGGTGATGAACTTCCGGTTCAACGACAGCCCCGTCAACCTGTTGAAAAATGCCGTGAAGCTAGGCCGGCCAGTGCGGGTGCGCGGTTTGGAAGGCGCCCAGATGATCGTACCCGCGATCGTCTCCAGGGACTTCAGCTTTACCTCGATTTCAGACGCGGTTTAGTCGCACGGCAGCGCTCATCCCTCTGGAGCGGGGGGCAGCGCGACAAAAAATGTAGAACCAACTCCCGGCTGCGATTCTGCCCAGATGCGGCCTTCGTACCGCTCTACGATACGCTGACAAATCGCCAATCCCAGACCGGTACCTGGATACTCGTCCCGGTGGAGTCTCTTAAAGAGTTTAAAGATGCGCTCTGCGTACTGTTGCTCAAAGCCGATTCCGTTGTCCTGCACGGCTATGACCCACATGTGGTTCTGAAGCTCTGCACTGACGCTCACGTGTAAACAGACTCCCTCGCGCCGGTACTTGAGTGTATTCGATAGCAGGTTCTGGAAGACGTGCGAAAGTTGGTTCGTGTCACCGCGTACAGTGGGCAGTGTCAAGGTTACGATCTGCGCTCCTGAATTGACGATACGGTCGTTCATAACAGCTAGCGCCTCCGCCCATGACGCGTTCAGATCGGCTGTGGACTGCTTGGTGGTGGATGTGAGTTCATTACGATTGGTGGCGCGTGAGTAGGACAGCAGGTCGCGGATGAGCTGCTCCATGCGACCCACACCGTCCCGAATGAACCCGGCATACGCTTGCGCATCTAGATTATCAGGGTCGACGTGACGCCGGAGCAGGAGCTGGGTGTAAGTGTTCACCATCCGCAGCGGCTCCTGAAGGTCGTGACTTGCTACGTAGGCGAACTCCTCCAATTCGCGATTCATCTTGCGTAATTCCTCTTCCGTCCGTAGCTGGTGGGTAATGTCGGTATTGGTTCCAAACCAGCGCACAACCGCTCCCTGCTTATCGTTAACCGGTTCTACGCGCGTCAGAAACGATCGGAATTGGCCGTCTGCACGTTTGAGAGGAAATACCATTTCGAATGTTTCCCCGCGGATGATAGAATCCTTCCAGCGTTCCAGGACTTTTGGAAGCTCGTTGGGATCGTGAACGCTCTGCCAGCCCCAGCCCTCCATCGCTTCCGGCGAACTGCCAGTGTAGTCGTACCATCTCCGGTTGTACCAGAAGATATGGCCTATGTTGTCCGCCATCCAGGCCAGGTGGGGGATGCTTTCGGCAAGGGTGCGGAATTGCCTTTCGCTCTCCTCGATTCGCTGGCGGGCCAGCACCATGTCGGTCACGTCCGTGGCGTGAGCAAAGATGCCATCGATTTCTCCCGAAAGGCTGCGCGTCGCTGCATAAACGAAGTTGACGTACTTATCCTGAAGAATGCCATTTCCGAAATCCAACCGGACCAGCGATTCCTGGCCAACGAACGGCTCACCCGTTCGGTACACCGCGTCCAGCAGCCCTATATAGATTTGACCTTCTACCTCGGGCAGTGCTTCCAGGATGTTCTTTCCAACGATAGATGCCGCGGGACGGCCTAGCAGGCGTACGTAAGCATCGTTGACCCACTCGAAGGTGTGCTCAGGACCGCGCAGCACTGCGATTGCGGCAGGACTCTGAAGCAGAAGGTCTCGCCAACGGCGGCGGTCCTCCTGGACGATGTGCTCCATTTTGCTTCGCTCGGTAACGTCGCGAGTGGACCCGGCTACTACTTGAACTTTGCCGTTACTGTCAAACACAGGGACGAAGATGTATTCGTAGTTGCGGGTTTCGCCCGAGGGGCCGGTGAACGCTAGTTGGTCCCGCAACGACTGCTCCGAATCGATCACCTGCTGGATCTGCTCTTGCAGAAGCTGAGCAAGTTCAGGCCGGTATCCCAGGTCAAAGAAGTTTCGGCCGACGGCTTCATGGAGCGGCTTCTGCCAAAGAGCTAACAGGGGACGGTTAGCGTAGGTGAACCGACCTTCCAGGTCTAACATGTAAGTGAAGTCTGGGGTGTGCGAAAGAGCTGTGTCAAACGTGTGCCACTGCTGATAGAGATGCGCCTCAGCTTGCTTCTGGTCTTCAATGTCGGTGCACGTACCGAACCACTGCACGACTGTGCCGGCTTCTCCAAAGCGTGCTACTGCACGCACCAGGTGCCAGCGCCAACTGGCGTCGCTTGCGCGGAGAAGGCGAAACGAGGTCTCGTATGCTTCGCCGGTTTGGATAGAGTGCTTCCACCGTTCGGTGGTGTGTTCCCGGTCTTCCGGATGAACCCACTGGAGCCATCCTGCATCCAGGAGCATGTCTGGATCAACACCGAAGTAGCGGGTCACCTGTTCGCTGACATAGTCGAGTGCGCCCTCCGGAGTAGCGGTCCAGACCATCTGCGGGATGCTCTCGGCCAGGAATCGATAACGTTGTTCGCGTTCGTGGACGGCCTTGGCAGCGACCTGAATTTGTAAAAGGTGATCGCGGATCTGGTACTGATGATGGCGCGCCCGAAGAGCAGCGCGCACGCTGCTCACCAGAGTGACCCTGCGCAGGGGCCGCTCCAAAAGAGTTACGTTCCCTAACGGGCCGAGCTCGCGAAGCCGCCGAATACTGGCTTCGGTCTGATCGCCACCGCTGGTCATAATTACAACCGGAAAATCCGACCATTGCGGCTGCTGGCCGAGAATATTGGCTAAGTCCTTCACGGCTGCGGCACTTAGGGCTTCATCGGCGACGATTGCCGCGCCGGCGCCTTCCCGAACTTGCGAGGTGAGACTCTCGATTGTGCGGCAAACCTCTCCGTTGATGCCGGCGTGCAGCAGGAAGACCGAAATAAGATCTCCATCCCGCCCAAACGGAGCGTGAATCAGAACCCGCTCGCTCTGGGGAAACTCATCTCTCATCGGTTACCCTGGCGAGCTTGCAGGCTCACGAGCATAAGTAGGCGCACCGCTCAGAACACCTCGCAGGATCTTGAGAGGCTCGCTAACTAGGATTTCACCGTTTCTGAAGCTCAGCTCGCGGATACTCTCGTGTGGTCCACTTCGCTTCTTTATGACGGGGGACGTGATGTTCGCGCTGATCAGCCCAGCCTGAGCGAGCACCAGAATCGTAGCAACGCCGCACTGATTCAAGTAAGAAAGCAGCTCGTGCATTTGCATTGCTAGATGCTGCTCCCCAGGCATCGCGTTCATGAAGCCGTTGAGGCTGTCGATGACCACGACCGTCGCTCCATTCTTCTCAACCGTGTCTCGAACGTGCTGCACAAATTCACCAGGGGACAATTCTGCGGGATCGATCTGCTCCATGTGAATGCGACCGCTCTCGATGTAGGGAGAGGGATCAATGTTGAGGTTAGCCGATCGCTTGCAGACAATGCGCGCCCATTCCTCAAAAGGAATATCGAAGCGGATTCGCCGCGCCTTGCAGCGGTCAACGCATAGCTCATGGCTAAGGTAGACTTGCCCGATCCCGCCGGCCCCAGGAAAAGGCTGCTGGTGCCTCGGTCGATGCCGCCGCTCCAAAGCGCATCCAAGGCCGGAAGGCCACTCTGAACAGTTCCCTCCTCAGAGGGCCCGCGATGCTCCCCTGCCACCCGACGCGGGTAGACGACGAGCCCGCCGGTCTTAATGCTGTAGTCATGGTAGCCCTTCCGGTAGACGCTCCCCCGCATCTTGACAACACGAATTCGGCGTCGAGTCTTTCCAAATTCACGTGGGACAACTTCAAGAACAACCACTCCGTGCGCGATGCTCCGAAGCTGCATGTCGTGCTGGTCGGACGTGCCATCGTCGAGCAAAAGCACCGTGCAGCGGCGGTTTGCGAAGTAATGCTTGAGGGCCAAAACATGGCGGCGGTACCGCAAAGAGTCGCGGGCCAGCAGCCGAATTTCTGACAGAGAATCAAGAACGATGCGGGTAGCTTGCGTCTCCTCCACCTTTTTCAGAATTGTTTGGGTGGTGTCCTGAAACTCGATCTCGGAAGGGTGAAATGCTGAGTATTGGTCCTCGGGCCGAAGGCTATCTTCTGTGGGTGTGTACTCAAAAATGCTGACCCCGTCCAGTGACCAGCCGTGGGATCGGGCTACTTTCTGGATCTCAGGCGTGGATTCTGACAGAGTGACGTAAAGAACTTTCTCCCCGTTCTTCGCGCCCGCCATGAGGAATTGCAGTCCGAGTGTGGTTTTGCCGACGCCTGGTTCACCTTCCACCAGGAAGAAATGTCCTCGAGGAAAGCCTCCCCCCAGCACGTCGTCAAATCCACCAATACCTGTCGAGAGCCGATCATCCTGATGTTTCTCCACGGACGGCAGATTCATAGGCGCATCCTCCTGTATATTCTCTAACAGAGTAACTCCCGCCAATTCGACCGCATCCGCTAGAATAGGACTTCACGCCGGGCGGAGGGCGTAAGGGAATGGCTACGGTCACAGGGGCTGGTCTAGAAGGCATTGTCGCGACTAGTTCCGACATTTGCTACATCGACGGGAATGAGGGCATCCTCAGTTATCAGGGATTCAATATTCATGAACTAGCGGAGCACGCCACATTTGAAGAGGTGGTTTATCTTCTTTGGCATGGAAAATTGCCCGCACAACAGGATCTGAATGCTTTGAAAGAGCGCCTTATCCGGTACGCACCCATACCTGATGAGGTTATAAATTTTTTGAAGCTGAACGGCTCGGCGCCCCCCATGGACGTACTGCGGACGGCGGTGTCTATGCTAGGTCTTTACGATCCGCTGGCGCGCGATGAGTCGCCCGAGGCCAACCTGGATAAGGCGCACAAGCTGATGGCGCAGACGGCGACCATCGTAACGACCTTCGACCGGCTTCGTAATAAAAAGGAAGTGCTTCCGGTAGATCCAAAGCTATCGTTTGCGGCGAATTTTCTATATACTTTGACCGGAAAACGTCCCGATGAGGTGATGGAACACGTGTTCGACGTCGCGCTGATCCTACATGCCGACCACGAATTGAACGCGTCCACTTTCGCCGCCCGCGTAACGGCCGGTACGCTGTCCGACATCTACTCCGCCGTCACATCCGCGATCGGCGCGTTGAAGGGTCCTTTGCATGGCGGCGCGAATGAGGACGTGGTTCGGATGCTGCTGGAAGCCGGAGATGAGAGCACTGCTCTGCAACACGTGCGCGATCGCCTGACTAACAAAATCAAGATCCCGGGCTTCGGGCACAGAGTTTACAAAACGGAAGACCCGCGCGCTTCGCATCTGCGCGTCATGTCTGAAGAGCTTGGTAAGCGTACCGGGCAGACCAGCCTGTTCCAGACCTCCAACAAGATTGAGCACACCATGAAGGAACTGAAGGGGCTCAACGCGAACGTCGACTTTTATTCCGCATCCACCTACTACTCCTTGGGCATACCGATCGACATCTTCACGCCGATCTTCGCCGTCAGCCGTATGTCCGGGTGGACGGCGCACATCCTGGAACAGTACCGCAACAACAGGCTGATCCGTCCAAGGGCCGAGTACACCGGCAAACCGGTTGGTCAGAAATGGGTCCCGGTAGAAAAAAGATAAATATTCGCCACGAATAAACACGAATGAACACGTTCGTGTGGATCAAATTGAATGTACGATTTATCTTTCTTTCGCTCTAACCTCGACGCTATCTCTGCACGGCTTTCAGATCGTGGCTACATTCTCAACATCGAGGAGTTCCGTGAACTCGACACCCAACGCCGGGCTGCGCTAACCGAAGCGGAACAGCTTAAGGCACAGAGGAACGCGGAGAGCCTGGAAATTAGCAAGTTGCGAAAGCAAGGCATCGATACGGCCGAATTGCAAAGCAAGGTGCGTGCTATCGGTGAACGCGTGGCTGCCCTCGACAAAGCCGCTGAGGCTCTCGATCGCGATTTTCTGAGCAGACTCGCTGGCGTGCCGAATGTCCCGCATCAATCGGTTCCCAACGGGAAGTCGGCTGACGACAATGTCGAAGTACGCAAGTGGGGACAGCCCCGCGAATTCGATTTCCAGCCCAAACCTCATTGGGAGCTTGGGGCGGAGTTAGGAATCTTGGACCTGGACCGCGCGGCGAAGATCACTGGTGCGCGCTTTGCCGTGTATTGGGGCATGGGAGCTAAACTCGAGCGCAGCCTGATCAACTTTATGCTCGACGTGCATACGCGCGAGCACGGCTATACCGAAGTGCTGCCGCCTTTTATGGTCAATTCCGCCAGCTTGTACGGGACGGGCCAGCTACCTAAATTCGCGGAGGATCTGTTCAAGTGCGAGGGTCAGGATTTCTGGTTGATCCCCACGGCGGAAGTTCCCGTTACGAATTTGTTTCGGGATGAGACCTTGAACCCCGACCAATTGCCCATTGCTCTGTGCGCGTACACTCCTTGCTTCCGGAGCGAGGCTGGCTCTTACGGCCGTGACGTGCGCGGCAT
>JBBSHP010000185.1:0-7786 GCA_038232555.1 Bryobacterales bacterium | reverse complement strand
GGTTTGCCCTTGGCGATTTGCTGGTGACAAACCATGCAGGTGGCCGCTTGAGGATAACCGGCCCGCTCGCCTGTTTTCGCAGCGCCGTGGCAGTAAACGCAATCCAGCTTCAATGGCGCGTGCCGCTTATGGCTGAACGGAACCTCGGCTGCGCGGGCCATCAGGGCAAGGCAAAGGCCACCAACGAATCGGAGAAGACGTCGCTGTATTTGTTGCCGCCTCCCGCGGCGATGACGATGAACTGTTTCCCGGTTTTCTTCCCAATGAACGTCATGGGTGTGGCGTGGGCGCTGGCCGGTAGTTTGGTCACCCACAGCTCTTTCCCCGTATCTTTATCGAAGGCCCGAAATCGCGCATCATTGGTCGCTCCTATGAACAAGACGCCGCCGGCAGTCACAATGGAACCGCCCAAATTCGGGGCGCCGGTGGGCGGCAGGCCCTGGGCGGCGAGTTGATCCGTAACGCCCAGGATGGAGCGCCATCGAAAGGTGCCGTGATCCAAATCGATGGCGGTGAGGTGTCCCCAGGGCGGCTTCTGACACGGCCACAATTTGGGATCCCAGAAGCGCGAATTGGGCGTGCCCGAGCCGCGATTCCGGTAGGGAATGGTCGCTTGCGCGGGCCTTTTTTCCATGTGATACAGCATGCCGACGTCCATGGAATTTACGTAGAGCGTGTGGGTTTCCGGATCGTAGGATGCGCCGCCCCAGTTGGCTCCGCCGTTGGTTCCGGGGAACAACACCGTGGGTTTCAAACCGATGGGTGTGAAGAGATCGCCCAAGACTGCGCCTTCCAGGAGCTTTTTGCAATAGGCGCGCGATTCGGGGGTGACGTCGGTGAGTTCGTCCGGCCGCATACTTTGACGCGCGTAGGGAGGAGGAGCGACGGGTCTGGGCTGGGTGGGCCAAGCCTGCTCGCCGGGGACATCGCTGGCGGGAGCGGGCCGTTCCTGAATGTCGAACAGAGGCTGGCCGGTGACGCGATCGAAGACAAAGGTGAAGCCGGTCTTGGTGACCTGGGCGACCGCGGGTATGTCTTTACCGGCGCGCCGTACGGTTACGAGATTGGGCTGCGCCGGCAGATCGTAGTCCCAGATATTGTGGTGCACAGTTTGAAAATGCCAGAGCCGCTTACCAGTGGCTGCCTCCAGAGCAACCAACGAATCGCCGAACAGGCCCGCACCCTGGCGGTCGCCGCCATAGAAATCCGTGGCCGGCGAGGTGAGCGGCAAAAACAGAATGCCGCGCTCCACATCCAGGCTGAGCAGCGACCAGGAATTGACTGCGCCGCGATCCTTCCAACTGTCCTTCGGCCAAGTATCGTTACCGACTTCGCCCGCATGCGGAACGGTATGGAATATCCACACCTGCCGGCCGGTGCGTACATCGAACGCGCGTACATCGCCGGCAGGTCCGAGCGGCTCACCGTCCGGCGTAATGGATCCGCAGATCACCAGGTCCTTGTACACGATGGGCGGAGAACTCATACCGTAATCGCGTTTCGGAAAGCTATCAGCCACTCCTTTGCGCAAGTCGATCCAGCCGGCCTGTCCGAAGTTGTCGTCGGGCTTGCCGGAGAGTGCGTTGATCGAGAACAGGCGGCCATCCAGCGTACCGAAGAGAATGCGCGAGTTTTTGGCGTCGCTCCAGAAGGCGGCTCCGCGGCCAATGAACAGAGTCTGCGGATGATCGCGGTCCAGCTTGGGATCGAAAGCCCACAGCTGCTTACCGGTTTCCGCTTCAATCGCGATGAGCCGCGAGAACGGAGTGGTGATGTACATCCGTCCCTCGATCACCAGCGGAGTGGCTTCAAAGGCGCTGCGGGAGGGCAGAGTTTTACCGTCGCTGAGATCTCCGGTGTGAAAGGTCCAGGCCACTTTCAGACGGTGGACATTGGAACGGTCGATCTGTTTGAGGGGCGAGTACTTGGTTCCGCCGGGGTTACCGGAATAGCTGGGCCATTCCTGTGCGGCGGCGGTGGCGAGGGCGAGGGTGGCTATGACGAGCGGCTTCATCAGTTTGGGCTGGCGATCTATGCGGGCTCCCCGAGTTTCGTTTTGAGAGCTTTCAAATAGGCATCGATGCTGGCAGTGTGGCCCATGACAAAACGCGAGACGAAGCGGAACACCGGGTTGTAAACCTCTCCGTTCTCGGTAATGGTGAGCAGGCTGCCATTGTCGTTCGGGACGATATCGTAGGTCCAAGTGCCGCCGAAGGGCTGGCCGGGATCGATGCGTGTCACCATGTGGCGCGGCGGCACAGACTCGACTCTCTCGAAGGTGATGGCGCGACCGTCTTTGCTCATCTCCGTCCAGGCCTGCCGGCCGTCGCGCAAAGGGAGATTATTGTAGCTGGCGACCTCGGGCCGCCAATCCGGTGCGCCGCTAATGAGATCCCAAACCGCTTGGGGCGGCGCTTTGAGCCGGGCTGTTCGGGACGCGACGTGTGCCACTGGCAGCAGGAAGCCGACCATGAGGGTTACGCCTACCATCACTGTGAAAGCGACCGCTGCGATGATGAACCACTTCACGCTGCAGTTCCTCTGTAGCTTGGCAATTCACTAGTTTAAGACAGCGTAGACTGGCCGGGTCAAATGCAGCGGTCTTAGCTGAAACCCGGATGTGCAAGCTCGAATCTATATTACAGAGCCGTTGCTTCAATTTGTAAACACGCTTAAACCTTGTTACACGGAGATTACCTTTTATGAAGAAGATTTTACTAGCCGTATCTACTAACCTGTTACTCTTTGTGTCTCTGAACGCACAGGAAACACCCAGGTTTTTATTCAATGTAGGCGGAGGCTTCACTAATCCGGTGGGTAACACCGGTCGCCATCTGGATTATGGTTGGAATGCTCGTGGCGGCGCTGGTGTGAACTTTTCATCCCACGTGGGGGTCAACCTGAATGTGGGCATTGACTCCATGGGCATCAACAACTCGACATTGAGAAATGCCGGCGTTCCTGGTGGATCTGTGCGAGTATTTTCCGCCACACTGGATCCGATTATTCACCTGAATCCGAAAGGACACGCCGATTTCTACATCACTGGCGGGGGCGGACTGTTTCATCGGACGCAAGATTTTACGCAGCCGGCGATTGGTGTAGCGCGAGGGTTCGACCCATTCTTCGGATCGTTTCCCGTCGCGTTTCAAACGAACCAGGTTCTGGCATCTAATTCTGTTGTCAAACCGGGTGTGGATGCCGGAGCAGGCGTGGCATTTGGGAGTAAGTGGCATGGGAAGTTTTTTGCCGAGGCGCGCTACGACCGTATTTACATGCGTAACTCACACACAGACTTCGTCCCGGTCACGTTCGGGTTTCGCTGGTAACCAAGGCTATTGCAAAGGGGCGTAGTAGCCCCGTCGATAGTATGTTCGAAAGTCTGGCCGTGCTCCTGGCGCGGCCAGTTCAATCCTGATCTGGTGGTATTTACCGTCTCTTGAGAAGTTGATCGGATGATAGCCAAGCAGATACTGGCTACGCAGCTCATTTCCGATCTTAGCGCTGATGGCCGGGAGGTCGTTCAGGTTGTCGACCCGATAGTGACGACCGCCCGACTGCTCGGCGATGTCATCCAGCAACCGGGGCCCGTTGCGTTCCTCCGCCGGGGAGTTCACCAAGTCGTTCTGATCGAAGATTCCCATGGCGTAAACCTGTACGTCCGATTCGAGCAGAGCGCTTCGGATTTCGCGTACATTGTGCCGGCTCCAATTATCGCCGCCGTCCGATAGAATCACGATCGCTTTGCGGCCGTTCCGCGCCCGCTTCATCTGCCTCAGCGCCAGATCAATGGCATCTAACAACGAAGTCCGGCCCCATGGCCTTATGCGCAGGATTTTATTGTAGAGTTCGCCTGAAGTTGTCGTGAATGGAACGGCTAGCGTTGCTTTGTCGCTGAACTTAACAAGGAAGAACTCGTCCGCTTCGTTTGAGGTTCTGAAAAACGACGCTACTGCTTCCGACGCGGTCTGCATCTTAGTGCGCATGCTGGCGCTCATATCGAAGAGCAGTCCGACGGAAACGGGCGCGTCATCTTTGCTGAAGGACGCTATGGTTTGTTCCAGATTGCCCTCAAACAGGTGGAAGTTCTCTTTCTGAAGATTCGTTAGTGAGGCGCCTCGGGCGTCCGTTACGTGCGTAGGGACCAGGACCAGCGAGGAGTCGACGCGAAGTGTTGGCTGAGCCGAAGCAGGCGTGGTGGCCTTGAGGCGGAAATCGATTGAGACGGGCGACTGCGCAAGTGACGATCCGAGCGGAAATATGCCGAGCAGGGCCACCAGCCGCACGAAAGAAAAGTACGTTTGGACCATTCGAGTGATTGTATATCACTCGGGGATCAGAGCACAGGCAGCGCAACCGGGGCTTGCAGAGCAGTTAATTTTTCGAGGGCGTCTTGCTTCACACGGGCGATGTTTTGGGTCTTGATGGATTCGTAGCCGCGGATCTGATCGGGAAGCGCCGCAATTTCCAGCGCTCGCGGAAGATTTTCAGCGGAGACGGTTGCGGCTACCTGCTCGATCAGAGCGCGGTACCAGGCGATTAGCTCGCGTTCTTCACGCCGGTGGGCCGCATAGCCGAATACGTCGAAGGCGGTGCCACGCAGTCCCTTCAGGCTTCTTAACGCGACCAGGGGAGCACGGAACCAGGGCCCCAGCCGCAATTTCTTCTTCAGGCCGAAGCGCCGCAACAGCGGTGGATGCAGATTGTATGAAACCGATTCCGGCGCCTCCCACATCTCGCGAACAGTGTCCTCGAAGGCCGGCTTGGTCAACAGACGGGCGACCTCGTACTCGTCCTTGTACGCCATCAGCTTGTACAAATATTTCGCAACCACGTCGCGCAACTCGGCGGGTTCCACCTTCGCAAGGAAGCCGGCGTACTCGCGGCCATAGGCTTCGTTCTGATAACTGCGCAACTCAGCTACGCGGTCGAACTCTACGGGTGATTTTGATTCCGGCTGCAACTGCCGCGCCAGCTCTTGTTCCACCCACGCGGCGTCCTCGTAGTATTTGCGGCCCCAGGCGAAGGCCTGCCGATTCTTGGGGGCCTCCACCCCATTCAGTTCGATGGCTTGATCCAGCGCCTCTAAAGAAATCGGGATCAGGCCGCCCTGAAATGCTACACCGGTGAGGAAAATATTCACCGCCATGTGCGTGCCGAAAAGTCCCTCCGCCAGCCGGCTGCCGTCCACAAAAAGATTGCGGCCACGGATGGTGACTGCGTTCACCAGGTCTATCATGCGGCCCGGTCCAGTGATGGGAGTGCGCGAGCGGATGTTATCGATGGTTGGAAAAAGACCGGTGTTGATGACCGCGACGGTCCTGTCCGGAGAGGCAGTGTTGAGATGATCGGGAGTCGCGACGCCCATCAGATCGAATCCCAGGATCAGGTCGGCATTGGCGGCGTTGACTTTAGCGGGCGCTTGAATGGGCTGCTCACTGAATAGTAAGTGCGCCACCACGGCGCCGCCTTTCTGGGCAGTCCCCGTTTGATCCAGCGTTGCGACGTTGAGCCCGTCGATCCAGCCCGCGGTGGCCAATAAGGCGCTGATCGTGATCACGCCGGTGCCTCCAATGCCGGGCGCGATGATGCGGTAGCCCTCACCGGCTCTCACCGGATTGCGGGGAGGGGGAACATCGGCTGGGGGCAATTGAGGCAGCGTCTTCTTCTTCAGGCCAGTGCCGGGTTTGATGCGGACGGAGAGGAAGGATGGACAGTCGCCCATGCCGCACGTGTAGTCCTTGTTGCAAGAGGACTGGTGAATGCGCATCTTCTGCCCGAGTTCGGTAGGTGCGGGCTGCAGGCTCATGCAGTTGGATTGCTTGACGCAGTCGCCGCAGCCTTCGCAGACTTCCGGATGGATCACCAGGCGCATGGTGGGCTCTTCCATTAAGCCGCGGGAACGTTTGCGCCGCTTCTCGGCCGCGCACTCCTGGTCGTAGATGATCACGGTAACGCCGGGGATTTTTTCCAGTTCCCGCATGGTGCCCGGCAGATCGTCGCGTGAGCGTAGCTGCACGTTCTCCGCGAACTCAGTGGTGTCCGTATACTTGGACGGATCCTCTGCGAGCACGACAGTTTTCTTGACGCCTTCGGCCTGCAGCTTGCGGGTTAGCTGCGGGATGGGCAAGGCTCCCACGGCGGATTGTCCACCGGTCATCGCGACATGTCCGTTGTAGAGAATCTTGTAAGTGACGTTGACGCCGGCCGCGACGCAGGCCTCGATGGCGAGATACCCGGAGTGGAAGAGCGTGCCATCCCCGATATTTTGAAAGATGTGGCCGTGGTTCACAAAAGGTGCCATGCCGATCCAAGGCGTGCCCTCGCCACCCATTTGAGTCATGAAAAAAAAAGTGCGGTTGGGATCGCCCAGCCGCATCGCCATGGTGTGGCAGCCAATTCCTCCTCCTGCTATCTGACCTTCCAGGAGCAGCGTCGAGCGGTTGTGCGGACAGCCCGAGCAGAACGCCGCCGCACGTTGGGGCAGCAATTCGCGGGGCTGGGATTTCGACTGATCCAAAGCAAACAGCCGCTGGGATTGGAGCTTCAGGACGCCCGCGAGTACCAGACCAATTTTGTCCGGGTCCAGTTCTCCGGTGGGCGGGAAGTGCGATTTCCCGAGTACTTCAGGCCTGTTCGGAAGATCGTACAGAATCTCGCGCACCTGCATTTCGAGGAAGCTGCGCTTCTCTTCGACCACCAGGAGCGTATCTAAGCCGTCGGCGAAGTCGCGTACGAATTGGGGTTCCAGGGGGAAGGGCATTCCCACTTTACCGATCCGTATGCCGTCGTTTACACGGAGATCCCGCAGGGCCTGCAGCAGATCGTAATAAGGCTTGCCGGCGCTTAAGATGCCGATCTTCCCCGATCCGCGCCAGTGATTTAATTCATTGAGCCGGGCGAACTGACGCGCCGCTTCCAGCCGGCGGACGTTCACTTCATGCTCGAGGGCCAGCGATATCGGCGCGACGATTCGCGCGTCGTGATATTTTTGATAACCCTCCGGAATGCGGATTACGGGCGATTGGGGATCCACTTGGATGGTGCCGCCGCCATCGCAGATATCGGTAACCATCTTCATGCCGATCCAAGCGCCTGAAAAGCGGGAGAGCGCGATGGCCAGCAGACCATAGTCGATGATCTCCTGAATATTGCCGGGATACAGAAACGGGATGCCGAAGTTGAGCAGGCTGAAGTCGCTCTGATGAGGAATGGTGGAGCTTTTCGAAATATGGTCGTCACCGCACAGCGCAATGGCGGCGCAGTTTTTCCCGGTGCCGGCTAGGTTGGCGTGGCGGAAAATATCACCGGAGCGATCCACTCCCGGCCCTTTGCCGTACCAGATCCCGACCACGCCTTCCACCTTGCTCTTACCGATGACGTCGTAGATCTGGCTACCCATCACGGATGTGGCCGCAAGATCTTCGTTGACTCCCGGCTGAAAATGGATGTTGAATTCATCCAGCAGCTTGTGTGTGCGTGCCAGCGCCATGTCATAGCCGCCCAACGGAGATCCTTCATAGCCCGATATGAAGCTTCCCGTATTCAGGCCGGCGCGGCGGTCGCGGCGCATCTGATCGATCGGCAGGCGCACCAGGGCCTGGATGCCTGTCAAATAGACCCGACCTTGTTCGAGCGTATACTTGTCGGAAAGTTTCATCGGCAGGGCGAGAGAATTCACGGTTAGTATAGCAATCGGGGCCTCGTGAACCCGCCGCAATCGCCCATCGAGATCCGGGTAGGGCAAGCGGCTTAGAACGTGACCTGATCGCCCACGCGCAATCCG
>JBBSHP010000184.1:0-7809 GCA_038232555.1 Bryobacterales bacterium | reverse complement strand
GGTAAATTTCCGGTGAAGCGTAGGCACGTCGACGTCGACCTGCTCACCAAGCCGGATTCCTGGAACCGCCGATTCGGGAACCGGGAGAATCAGGCGCAACAGTGAATTCTGGGACAGCCGCACCAGGGGCATGGCCTGCGTCTGGGATGCGGTGCCTGCCTGGATCATCGATCCGGTGTCCGCATATCGCTTAGTGATCACGCCGGCAAAAGGAGCGATTACGCGCGCGTATGCAAACAGGGCGTTGGTCCTGGTCTGATCGGCTTGCGCAAACTTCACCTGTTCATCTGCCGCCGCTACCGAGGACTTCGCTGCACTGATTTGTGCTTCGCCCACCAAATCACGGCTGCGGGCATCGTCGAGCTCCTGCTGAGCCACCAACCCAGGCCGCGTTTTCGAAACTTGTTCCAATCGCGAGAAACTCAAATGGTTCATCTCGTGCCCGGCCTGCATCCGTCGTAGCTCTTCCTGGGCTCGCCCCACTTCCGCGCGGCTGCGATCGAGGGACGCTTTCGCTTTCGTGACGTCCTCTACCATCTCCGGAATTTCCAGCGTGGCGAGTAACTGGCCCTTCTTTACGTGATCGCCCACATCCACTGCGATGTTCTTTACATACCCCGCAACCTTGGCCATTACTTCCACTTCTTGGAAGGGTTTGAACTCGGCCGTGAGAACGACATCGCGCATCAGGTTGGTGCGACCCACCTTGGCCACGCCCACTATTACGGAAGTGTCGGGGGATCGGGTGCTCGCTTCGGCTCTGTCCTTACGGGCACATGCGGATAGCAGAATGAGGATGCAGAACACGGACGCCGCACAGGTCGCTTTCAGCATCAATGGCACGACGGGTTGGATGAGCCCAAGTGTTCAGCCTACACCGCTCCTCTGTTTCGAACCTATACCCTCGATCGGGTAGAGTGGGCTGACGCGGCAGGGTACGAATCCCGCACGAGGCGCAAGCGAAGACATCGTAGAGCGATGGACCAAAACTTTGGATCACTTCTACTCAGCTCTGAGTGCCGGAAAACATCCCCAGACGAGGCATGCAATGCTGCGGCATAATCTCCGCCGAGCGGTGACGAACGCCTAAGCTTGCCGAAAAAGCGCCTTTGCCGTGCCACAGAATGTGGGGCAGTTGGCAGTAGAAGAAAGCGTTTCCAAAGACGTGTTGAACCTATGAACGGGATATTAGGGCCGCTTGTCATACAGGCTATGCAATCGTCCGAGCATCCGAGGTCTGGCAGATGTTAACTCGAGCGCTATCTCGAAACCGTAGTAGGATCTGCGGAGGAAGTAACATCTGAATGACTTCTCATCGCAACAAATCTGAGGTGGACTAGTTTCCTGGCCCACAATTATTCCCCAAAGTATGTGCTTTAGCTAACTGCATCAGTTCTGTGCTCTGTCGGAGTTACCTTCTTAGTACCCCGTACTTATCGTGACACATACTTTTTTGCAACAATGGCGGAGCTGCAATCACAAGTAAGTGCAGTACCAATAAATTTCAAACTTGGAGATTCATAAAACTTAAAAGAAGACCTATGCCGAAGGTGTGCGCTTATGGAAGTTTACTTTCGCTGGCCTTTTCCACTAGCTTGTGGGCGGCCAACACGGACACGATCGTAGTCCAATGGAACGATGCGGCCTTACAGGCCATCCGAGTTACCCATCCCGGTCCGCCCATTGTGGCGAGAGCTTTGGCTATAGCTAATACCTGCATGTACGACGCGTGGGCCCCGTACGATGAGCATGCGCTCGGAACCCGTTTCGGCGATAGTCTCAGGGTTCATAAGCAGCATAATAAGGAAGCCCTGCGGGCCGAGGCCATGAGCTTTGCAGCGTACCGTTGCCTACTGGATCTTTTCCCCTCCCAGAGCGCTTCCTTTCAAACTTAATGAGCACCCTCGGGTATAACTCCAGCAACAACAGCACAGACACCACCACGCCGGCAGGAGTAGGAAATGTAACGTCTCAAGCGGTTCTTGCTTTCCGGCACACCGACGGTTCGATCAACTCGGTACACTGTCAGGCCCATCCGGACTGCCGTATTCGGACTACACGGGATACCTGCCGACAATAGACAATTTCGATCTATGGCAACCGCTGACTGTGAACGGGAAGACCCAGAAATACATTGCGCCGCATTGGGGCTTAGTCACGCCTTTTGCGTTGACCTCAGGCAGCCAATTCCGCTCAACAACGGGTCCGGCGAAACTAGGCGATGCTCTGTACATAATGCAGGCGAACCAAATTCTGGCCTACAGTGCTGCCCTGGACGATCGCCAGAAGACCCTCGCCGAGTATTGGGGGATGGTCCGGCCTCCGAGCTACCTCCCGGTCATTGGTGTTTGTTCGCGCAGTTCGTTTCTCGACGTGATCATCATAGCCTGAATCAAGACATAAAGATGTACTTCGCCATGACGAACGCGATCTTCGACGCGAGCATCGCCGCGTGGGACACCAAGCGGGCCTACAATTCCGTGCGTCCCGTCTCGGCCATCCATCACCTTTTCGCCGGAACGCAGGTATTTGCGTATTCTATTCCGGATCACATGCCCAAGATGATGGACGGAAAGGACTGGCAGCCCTATCAGGCCGCGACGGTAGTGACTCCTCCTTTTCCGGAGTATTACTCGGGACACAGCATTTTCAGCGCTGCGGGAGCTCAGGTTCTGAAGTTGTTCACCGGCAGCGATACCTTCGGGGGTGGAGTGACAATTGCCAAATTTTCGTCCCGCGTCGACCCGGTCTGGTTCCTGCCAGCGATGTTACTCTCTTGGCAGACGTTCAGCGACGCCGCGGATGAAGCAGGCATCTCCCGCCGTTACGGCGGTATCCATTTCATACAGGGTGATCTGGATGCTCGTTTTCGGGGACGTCTTATCGCAGACCAAGCCTGGACGAAGTCCCTCCTGCTGTTTAATGGAAGCGAGGATTAGCGGCGCAGACCTAGAAGTGAGATAAGTTCCCGCATGGAGCTGGGACCCACTTCGGACGGTCCCATCTGGCTTGCGGCCAAGTAGGTTAGCGTGAGTTCGCCGAATCCCGCGCGGTGATAAACGCGTCGACGTTGGTCTTGTCAATCAGCGTCGCCCCGGTATCAATAAAGCCGGGGAGAGGCGATTGCGCGTCTTGCGCCCAGTTGCGGTCCAAGGTAGCGGGCTTATTCAGAGCGAGGTCGCCCAGCATCTTCAGCCCGTAGTAAGCCATCGTGAAGGGCTTCTGCGCGATAGTAGCCGCAATCATCCCCTTTTTGATCCAATCCATGGTTCCCTGATCCGTGTCCATCGCGACAATAACCTTCCCGCTGATTTTCTTGCGGTCCAGCACGTCGGCAACTTCTTTGCACGAGATCGCCTCCAGGCACACGAAAGCGTCGGGCTTCAGCTTACCCTTGTCCAGGATGTCCGACGTGCGGTCAAAAGCAACCCGCGGATCGCCTTTCATGTCTACCGTGTCAACGATCTTGATGCCGGGGTTTTCGCCAAAAACGTCTTTGTACCCGTGTAGGCGCTCCTCCAAATTGGCTTGGCCAGGCATCGTATACACCACGACATTCCCGCGTCCATTCAATTCTTTGACAGCGCGTCGCGCTCCCATCAGCCCGGCTTGCCGGTTGTTGGTCCCGATAAAGACCAGTCGCTTACTGTCGGGGGTATCGGAATCAATGGTAATGACAGGAATACCCTTGGCGATAGCCGCGTCGATATCGGCTTTCATCAGGTTTGGGTCGGCGGCCGAGACCAGCAGGCCAGCGGGATTCTTGGCCACGGCGGCCTGGAAAGCGGCCTGTTCGGCTTGCGCATCGTAGGTGTCCGGTCCCTTCGCCTCAGCGGTCACATCCAGATCTTTGGCCGCTCGATAGAGGCCCGAAGCGGCTGCCTGCCAATAGGGGAGCTTGACGTTCGCGCATATCAAGTAATACTTCTCGTTCGATTTGTGCCCCGTCTTTCCGGCGCATCCCACCGTTGCTAGGGCAATCGCGCCAAGCGCCAGGGCATTCCATTTGCAGTTAATCATAGGCTCTCCTCAGATGTGGCTGGAAAAATTATAGCAATCGTACCGCCACCGGTCCGCTTGGCTTGGCCGCCCTGGATGGAAATATACAGAAACAAACCTTCTCTATCGGCTGTCTTCTAAGCGGACATGCAAGTAGATAAAATCATCGAAATCAACCAGCTCTCGTTGAGCGAAATAAAGGATTTGGTGGCGGCAGCGGGCCCTTGCCTCTCGATCCTGTTGCCCCTGGATACGGCCCCGGGGCAAGGCGCTCAGAACGGAATACGGATCAAGCATGCGATGGAGACCGCGAAGAGCCTTTTAGCCGGGAAGTCCGTCGACGCCGAGCAGTCCCAGCTCATGTTGACTGCGGTGGCGAATCTTGCTCCGGAAATCAGCGAACTCCCGGGAGGACACAAAGGTCTTGCGATCTTCCACTCTCCGGAAGTTTTTCGGGCGTTCCGCGTTCCGCGGGAGCTTCCCGAATCCGTCTCGGTTGGAGATCGTTTCCACGTCGTGCCACTGCTGCCGCTCCTGAATGCCGATCAGACTTTTTACATATTGGCGCTTAGCCAGAAGCATATCCGGCTGCTGCGCTGTACCGGCCATTCGTCAGAGGAAGTAGCTTTTCCCGCTTCCGTTCCCAAAACGCTGTGGGAAGACAAACAAACCGACGCGCCCGATCACACCCAAAACAACATGTCCAGTGGAGGCCCTTCCATGGGATCGATGAAGGGTGTCATGTCTTCGACGAATACCGATCGCGAGGACAGAGGCGAGTATCTGATGCACTTCTACAAGCATGTCGATAAAGGTGTGGCGGAGCTATTAAAAGCAGAAGGCGCCCCCTTAGTCATCGCCGGGGTTGATTACGAAACCGCGCTCTACCGTCGTGAGAATACTTACCAACATTTAGTCGAGCAATCGGTGCATGGATCGGCGGATGGGCTAAAAGGCGGCGAATTGCACAAGCGCGCGCTGGAGGCAGTCCAGCCCTATTTTGAAGCTCCGTTCGTGCAAGTGCTCGCTCGATTTGAAAAACAGTCCGGCAGCGATAAGGCTTCCACTACGGTCAAGGAGATCGTGAAAGGCGCGTTCGACGGTCGTGTATCCGATCTGATCATCGCTGAAGGCGCGCAGTACATGGGGAACTTCGATCAAGCCACGGACAGCGTGCAAGGTCACAAGACACCTCTACCCGGGGATGAGGATCTGCTGAATGCCGCAGCGGTTCAGACCGTGCTTCACGCTGGCCATGTCTTCGTCGTGCCTCCCGCCAGGATCCCGCACGGCGCCCCCGCCATTGCGCTATTTCGCTATTAGTTCTTAGCGGGTGGGCTCTCATAAAAGCATGCCCCGACTTCTTTTTGCGGCTCTGCTGCTGTCCGCCTCGGCGCTGGTCAGCGCACCGATGACGAGTCTTACCATCGAGGTGAAGAACCTTGCCGGTAAACCAGTAGACAATGCCAGCGTCGTAGTGAAATTTATCAAAGGCCATTCGATCGCAAAGCTCGGAAAAGGCATTCGCCACGAATGGGAGTTGCGCACGAATCAGGAAGGAATGGTCAAGATACCGGCAATCCCGCAAGGCCGGATCCTGGTGCAGGTGATTGCCAAAAATCATCAGACGTTCGGTCAAACCTTCGATGTGGATGAGGAGCAGAAGACTCTAACCGTCCGGCTTAACCCCCCTCAGGCGCAGTATTCCGCGCATTGATTGACCCTGGCCGGATATGAGACAACTCGTCGAAGAGCTCCAATCGCTCGAAGATCGCCTCCGGTTGGGCGGGGGTCCCAGGAAGATCGAAAAGCAGCACCGCGACGGGAAGTTGACCGCTCGCGAGCGCATCGCCAAACTGATCGATCCCGCGTCGATGTTTCTCGAGGTGGGGCTGCTAATCGCGTGGGACAAATACGAAGGCCAGGCTCCGGGCGCCGGCGTGGTTACCGGCCTCGCAAAAATCGAAGGCCGCCCCGCTGTGATCGTCGCCAATGACGCCACTGTTAAGGCGGGCTCCTGGTGGCCTGAAACGATCACGAAGATTTTGCGGGCGCAGGAAATTGCAATGCGTCAGCGCATCCCTATCGTGTATCTGGTCGATTCGGCCGGGGTAAACCTGCCCTATCAGGACGGAATCTTTCCGGGCCAATATGGGACGGCGCGCATTTTCTATTACAACTCGTTGATGCGCCGGAAGCTGCAGGTGCCACAGATCGCGGCGGTAATGGGTCCGTGTATTGCGGGCGGTGCTTATCTTCCAGCGCTGAGCGACGTCATCTTCATGGTTTCGGGTACCAGCTTCATGGGTTTGGGTGGACCGAATCTGGTCAAGAGCGCCGTGGGACAAACCGTGGATGCGGAATCGCTGGGCGGAGCGCGGATGCATACCGCGGTCAGCGGTGTCGCCCATTATATGGCCAAGGACGACCCCGAATGTCTCTCGCTCATTCGCGAGCGCTTTCGTGATTTCCCGGCCGCTCCCGCCACTCTAAAAGGATCGGCTCCCGCGAAGTCCGGCGAGGGCCTTTATGACGTGATGCCGGCCGATCACCGCCTGCCTTACAACATGGAAGAACTGCTCGCGCGAATTCTGGATGGCGTGGAGTATCTGGAATTCCAACCGCAGCACGCCCCGGAGATGCTCTGCGTAAACGCGCGGATTTCCGGACATCCGGTGGCTCTGATCGCGAACCGGCGCGGATTCCTGAAGACCGAGAGCGGCCCGCGTATCGGCGGCATCATCTACACCGAATCTGCGCGTAAGGTCGCCTACTTCGTCGAGAACGCCGAGCGCAATCACGTTCCGCTCATTTATGTGCAGGATGTCTCCGGGTTTATGATCGGGCTCGATCCCGAGCGCGAAGGAATCATTCGGGCCGGGGCAGAGATGGTGGAGAGCATGGCCTGTGCCACCGTGCCGAAGATTATCGTCACATTGAATCACGCCAGCGGAGCGGGATATTATGCCATGGCCGGACAAGGCTTCGACCCGGATTTCAGCTTCGCTTGGCCCACCGCCCGGATCGGAGTGATGGAAGGCGACTCCGCCGTGATGGCAGTGCACGGACCGGAACTCGAAAAACTGAAAGCGGCGGGACAGCCCGTGCCCGAGGAACTCCAGCAGCGCATAGAAAAAACCCGCGCGGACTACGACCGGTGGCTGGACGCCCGCTACGCGGCGGCCCGAGGTCACATGGACGCGATCATCGATCCACTGGAAACCCGGCGCGTTTTAACCTTCGCGCTGGAAGCGACCATGTACGCGAAGACCCACACCCACCTGGCCCTCGAGACCTTGCGCTCATAAAAGCCCGGATAGCCGATTTTCAAGAATGAGAGCGCTGGAGAAATTTTCGATTTCCAAATAATGCGCCGCAGCGGTTTCCAGGGCTTTCCTGGGGATCAGCCCGATAACCTCACTTCCCGCGATTCCAACTCCGCGCTGAACAGCCTCCTGTCTTACCCGTTCAAAGACTACATGGATCGGGGTCTGCTCGAAATCAGTCAGATTCATGGAAACCTGCGCCAAATTTCTGGACTTCAAAAGAACACCCATTGCTTTTACAAACGGCAATCCTCCCGAAGAAGCGCGAATCGCGCGGGCTATGGCTCTTGCAATCCGGATGTCCGACGTCGCCAGGTTGATGTTGAAAGCGATCAGAAACTGGCGGGCTCCGATTACGCACGCGCCCGCAGTCGGGTGCAGTTCCGGCCCACCCAGGTCGGGCAATAACGCCGCATGCTCGAAACCACCACGGCGCACGTTTTCAAGCGCGATACGTTCCGCCTGCTTAGCGGCGGCTTCGTAG
>JBBSHP010000183.1:0-7866 GCA_038232555.1 Bryobacterales bacterium | reverse complement strand
CTTGGCCTGTACGACTACGCTGCCAGCGACAAGCATCCGGCCTTCAACCTGGCTTTGCGGGTGAACTTCGTCGATGGAGCGGCGGAAAGCTCGGGTTTCCGATTCATCGGGAGTGAGGGCATACTCAGTATTGGCAACGGCGTCACTGTGACCAAGCAGCCGCGCGAAACCGAGCCGGGCTTTACTATCGACACTTTCCCCAAGGCAGTGCAGGAGCGGTTCATGCAAGAGTATCGCGAGAAGTATCCTCAGACCCGGCCTAACGCCGATTCCATCCGCCCACAAGCCGAAGATAAGTACCTCCCGCCGCGCGGTTATAGCGATCACCTGGATCACCACCGGAACTTCATCGCATCGATACGCAGCCGCAAGCCCGTCGTGGAGGACCCCACTTTTGGTTTCCGCGCGGCCGGGCCCGCGTTGCTATCGAATATCAGCTATTTCGAGCAGCGCATCTGCACCTGGGACCCGCAAAGCATGACCTCCAAATCTGAAGCGCACTCATAAGCCATGCAGAACTCCAACATTCAAATTGCCACTATCGGTGTCGGCGGGATGGGTAGCGGCGACACCAAGTACGCGCGCTCTCTTCCTGGTGTGAAGCTGGTCGCAGTCAGCGATATATATGATGGAAGGCTCACGCGAGCGCGCGAGCTTTGGGGCGCGGACCTGTTCGCCACTCGCGATTATCGAGAGATCCTGGCGCGCAACGATGTTGACGCAGTGATCGTCGCGACGCCGGACCACTGGCATCAGCGGATCACGATTGAGGCATTGCAGGCCGGAAAACACGTTTACTGTGAAAAGCCAATGGTTCATTCGATCGATGAAGGTCCCGCCGTCATCGCCGCGCAGAAAAAAAGCGGGCGCCTGCTTCAGATTGGCAGCCAATATGTGAGCAGCCTGGTCTATCAGAAAGCCAAGGAGTTGCTTGCAGCCGGAGCCATCGGACAGATCAATATGGTGGACGCATGGCTGAATCGTAACACTGCAATTGGGGCTTGGCAGTATTCCATTCCGCCCGATGCATCGCCTCAGAATATCGATTGGGATCGCTTCCTGGGCACCGCGCCCGAGCGGCCCTTTGAGCCGGTCCGGCTGTTCCGATGGCGTAACTACGTCGATTACGGGACTGGAGTGGCCGGAGATCTTTTTGTCCATCTCCTGTCGGGGCTGCATTATGCGACTGGCGCGATTGGGCCAACGCGCGTCTATGCGACCGGGGGACTCCGATTTTGGAAAGACGGACGCGACGTACCCGATGTAATGCTTGCGCTGCTCGAGTATCCGCAAACCCAAACACATCCCGCCTTTACCGTCTCCCTAAAAGTGAATTTCGAAAGCGGGCTGGCCCAAGAGTCTTTCGGAGTGAAGTTTATCGGGAGCGAAGGGACGATGACCACGGGTTTCACTGCACTGGAATTGGCCCGTCGGCCGCGCGAGACCGAGCCTGGCTACACCATAGAGACTTTCCCAACCGCGGTTCAAAAGCAGTTTTTGGAGCAGTATCGCAAAAAATTTCCAGCGGCTCCGGCCAGCGCCGATAACATCCAGCCAGACCGCGACGATCGTTATGTTCCGCCAGCGGGTTTTGATGCGCACCTGGAGCACCATCGCAGTTTTTACCGTTCCATTCGCGAGAATCGGCCCTCAGTTGAAGGCGCGGAATTCGGCTTCCGGGCAGCCGGCCCTGCGCTGCTCACGAATGCGAGCTATTTCGAAGGCAAGCTGTGCGGTTGGGATCCCGTTCAAATGAAGCGCACCGCTTGAACAGCTATTCGGCTTCGCGCTCCGTCGAGTTTTCCGCGACCAATTTTCCGTATAGAAGCGTTGCTTGTCTGTCGATACATAATGGTAGGGTAGTCTGCATGGGGGTTTGACATCACCTTCAGCTAGGGTCAGACTTAAGTTGCCCTTGTGATTTACCTACCGTTTGTATACCGGCTCTGTGGAGGAGTGTTTCTGAACAGGCTAAGCTATTTGGTCGCTTTAGGCGTTATATATGCCGGTGCTGGATTAGGTCAGACGGCACAGTCATCTTTGGATCAGAACCAGGAGTACAAAGGTCCATCGATCCTAAGCCGGGACAAGAGTCTGATCGGGGAACGCGGCGGCAAGTTGATCGATTTTCGCTTCTACGGTCAACTCACCGGCGTGTACGATTCGGGATTGACAGCCGTTGCAGTTGACTCAAATTCGAACCTGCTGAACGTAGGGGGCGATTATGGGGTGGAGGCGGGCTTCGGAGTAATCGGCTCGAGAAGGTGGAAGCGCGACCAGTTGAGCGCTGAGTACCGGGGCAACTACCGCCATTACATTACCAACCAATTTTTTGATGGCATCGATCAATTCCTCAATCTCGCGTATGGCCGGGTTCTTACGCGCAGACTAATTCTGGATCTCAAAGAGACGGCGGGTACCACCAGCGTAGCCAACGGTGGATTTAGCTATGCTCCTTTGACCAACACAGACCTGTTCGCCGTTCCGGCCAACGAGCTGTTTGATAATAGGACAAATTTCGTCCAATCGCGCGTGGATCTGACTTGGCATCGAAGCGCGCGGTTGTCGTTTGGTGTGGGTGGCCAAGGCTTCATCGTCCGGCGGCGATCGTTTGCCCTTGCCGGCTTGGATGGATTTGGAGAGCACGCCGACGTGTCATACAGGGTAACCCGCCAGCAGACCGTCAGCTTGCAATTCGAAATGTCCCACTTCGATTTTCAGAGGACGTTCGGCGATGCCGACGTAAGGACGGCTTCCCTGGGATGGAACGTAGGACTGGGCCCGAAGTGGGAACTCGGTTTCCAGGCTGGCGGGAGCTTAGCCTCCGTAAGAGGGTTAACGCAGGTATCCGTAGATCCCGCAGTTGCAGCGATTGTCGGCCGCACGGTAGCCGTGGTCCAGTTCGATCGTGTGGTGGGCGTGCCGTATCTTGCAGCCCGGGCGACTCGCCGCTTCGAGCGCTCATCTCTCAATGTCAACGCTAACACCGGTGTCAGTCCAGGGAATGGTGTGTACCTAACTAGCCGACAGACCGCAGTGGGTGGTAGTTATTCCTATACCGGCCTCCGTAAATTGAGCTTGGGGGCTAATGCGAACATCTCGCAACTTTCCGCGCTTGGCCAATCAATCGGTAAATATAAGAACTATCAGGGCGGGTTGGGCGCTACCTACAAACTTGCCAATGCACTACATCTGGAAGCTCGCTACGATTACCGCCACTTTACAACCCAGAACAACATGTTTAAGAAGAACTCAGATCGATTCAGCCTTGGATTAGCCTTCAGTCCCGGCGAAGGCCCGCTGGCACTGTGGTAAACATCAGCAAGCGCTAATGGCGCACGCGGGCGGCTTCGCCCGTACTTGACGGGGCGCGCCCGGTAAACTCACCGCTGTGAATTGGAATCTGCGTTTCCACCTCTAGCCGCTTCCCGTCTGAGCGGATCGTGATCAGACCCTCCAGATCTGTACGCAGCACTTCCGCGTGGTGTGCCCGTAAACGCGCCATCACGTCAGGATGGGGGTGATGAAACGAATTCTCGAATCCATCGGAAATCACGGCGTAAGTAGGCTGCACAGCCTCAAGAAACTCTTCCGTGCTCGACGTTTTGCTTCCATGGTGGCCCACCTTCAAAACATCGATATGCGTCAGCTTTCCCGCCGCTAAAAGTTGTGCTTCCATGGGTTTCTCCATATCTCCCGTAAGCAGAAAGGAGTGCTTGCCGTAAGCAATTTTTAGAACCAGAGAATCGTTGTTTTTAGCCGCATCCTCCGGTTCGTAATCGACAGGCGGCGAGAGCGCTTCGATGCGAGTTCCGCCGAAGTCGAAGCTGTGGCCCGCGCGCATGGAGGTAACCCGCACTCTCTGCCCGGCCGCCTTCAGTGCGATATCCCGCCACACTGCGCTGTTACCATTCGCTCCGGTCCAAAGCTCCGAGGGATGGAAGTTCTCGATCAGAGCTCCCAGCCCCCCTGAATGGTCTTCATGAGCATGGGTGCACACCACGACATCCAGCTTTTTGATCGAGCGACTCCAAAGATACGGAGAAATTACGTCCTCCCCGATATCGAGCTTCGATTTTACTTTGCGATTCGACCAGTTCGGAAAACCTCCACCGTCTACCATCATCAGTTTGCCATCGGGGAAGGCGACCAGCAGTCCATCTCCTTGGCCCACATCGATTACGGTGAACTCCAGCTTTGCGGCCTCCACCTTAGGTGCAAATGGATGAAGGAACACTAGCGTGAACATCCCAAGCACAACCGCTAAACTAGGCCAGCGCCACGATTTACGACGGTGCACCGTGAAGGTAAGCAGCAGCAGTGACGCAACAAAACACAGGGACAGCCACAACGGCGGATCGGGCACTCGCCAGTCCGGTTCCCAACGTGTATGCCAATGGGCCACGTTTTCGGCGCCCACCAGGAGTAGTTTGGCCCAAGCAGCCGGCAGATGCCATCCGGTGAAAATCGCAGCAAAGCCGATCGGCACCACTGCGGAAAGCAGAGGCACAATGATGACGTTGGCTGAAAGTCCCGAGAACGAGATGCGGTGAAAATATAGGGCCATTGGCAGCGCCAGCCCGATCTGGATAACAGTGGAGATCAGGACCATGTCGAAAACGTAATAAGTCAACCGGAGCAGCCAGCCCATAACCCGTAAAATCCAAGACGCCGGAGCGCGCGTGACAAAGGAGAGCGTTTCAGCCAGCAACCGCAATTCGACCCGAAACTGCGCTATGAGTGGTGCTAGTTTCAAGTCACCGGCCGGCTCGGTGATGCGATTCACCGCTGCGCTGAAGGGACCTGAGGTGCGCTCGATGAGGGGAGCCGCAAGCACTCCGATCGCAGCCACGGATAGGAACGAGAGTTGGGAGCTCGATTCAAACATCTGGCCAGGATCGTAGAGCAGGTAAAGGATCGCTACCGTTGCGAGTAGGTTCATCACTCGCCCGCGCCGGTAAAAGTAGCGGCCCACCAGATACAACGTAAATCCTCCCGCGGCCCTTACAACAGGTGCGCTCCATCCTGACACAAGGGCATATACCCAGGCCGCAACCGCCGTAATCGCAAGGGCGGGGATTTCGGCGACAAAACAGATTCGCAGAAGGAATAACAGGGTCCCGGCGAGCACAGTCACGTGGAGTCCAGAGATGACCAAAGCGTGAAATGTGCCTGTGCGGCGGAAATCGCCTGTCCAGATCTTCTCGAGTTTGGTAGACTCACCCAGCAAAATCGCTTGCATCATCCCAATCGCGTAGACGTCATTTTTATAGAGGTTTTCAATGCGGTGCAGCGCTGCCGTCCTCAAGGCGAAGATCGCGGCAAAGAATCTCGACCCACACGCTCCGGGCAGTACCTGAACGGCCGAGCCTGCGCGAATGGACGCGGTCCAGTAGATCTGCCGTCGCGCCGAATAGGCCGCAAAATCGAATGAGCCGGGGTTGTGGAAATTGCGCACTGGCCGGAGTCGTGCTTCAAACTCGACCCGCTGCCCGTAGCGGAGGTCCGGCGGGGTCTCATCGTCCCGCAGTGTCAGTGCAGCGCGCACGCCCACTCTTGGCGCCAGTTCCACGGTGAACTGATCCCTCCCTTCGTAGAAGATTGGTGGATCTACAACGCATCCGCTTAGAATGACTGTCTCTTGAGAGCTGGCCTCGATGACGGGCGGGGATCCAGGGCGGTGTAGGACGTCTACGAGCACGCCGCCAAACACGAGCGCCGCCAGGCAACAGGCCATGGATAACGCCCGGTTGACGTGAGCTGCGAATATCGATAGTCCCGCAAGCAGGACCAGTGCGACCGTGCTTTCAAGTAATCCGAATGACGTAGATCTGGAAAGGAGGATGCCAGTGGCGAGAGCGAGTAGCGGACCAATCAGCGGATCTTTGAGCAATCTCGTGGATCTAGTAACCTGAAAGCGGCCGAAATCTCTCGTCCTTCCTACGCGAAGCGCAGTGACAGCACGCTTTTACAGAACATTAAGGTAATTTCGAATTCATTTTGTTGATTTGGATGACACTTGGACCTGCTACTCGCATATAATAACTTCATAGCCGAGGTGCAGTAGTACACCTGATCAGGGAGAGAGCCTACATGAAACTAGCAACATTTCTAAGCGTTACTCGAGTGGCATCCCGTACCAGTACCCTGTAGAACTCTCGATTCAGATTGACGATAAAACAGTTATGAATGAAGCTCTTGCCCACCATTCGGACGCTCCGACTCGGCCCCATCTCCCCGACGGGAGAAAACCCATGATCAGAATCGTAGTGGCCGACGATCATCCTATTGTTCGAGACGGGTTGCGAAAGCTCTTAAATCTCGAGGAAGATTTTGAGGTCGTCGCAGAGGCGGCGGACGGGCGCGAAGTCCTGGACCGTGTTCATGAGCTTGACCCGGATGTATTGCTGCTCGATTTGCGTATGCCGAACCTGGACGGCCTATCTGCTCTTCAAGCGCTGCAGCAGTCTAACAAACGGACTAAAGTGATCGTATTGACGGCCTCAGAGGACAAAAACGAATTCGTTCAGGCCATGAAGCTGGGCTGCTCTGGAATTGTTCTTAAGCAGACCGCGTCCGATCTCATTGTTAAGAGCATACGAAAGGTGCATAGTGGCGAGATCTGGCTCGACTCTCACACGACAGCTGCCGTGATGCGGCAGTTTGCCGCGCCGGGGGAAGTGGTGGCGGCTGGCGGCCCAGGCAAGTCGCGGGAGCGCTCACCCCTCAGCAACCGCGAACGGGAGATCGTGCAGTTGGTTGCTCAAGGTTTCAAGAACAAAGAAATGGCGGAGAAGATGTTCATCAGTGAGCAAACGGTGAAGAACCACCTGCACAACATCTTCGACAAGTTGGGCGTGTCGGATCGTCTCGAATTGGCCCTTTACGCCATCCACAAAGGCTTACACGTCAATGCAGAGCGCTAAGCTCTAGCTGAGACCGCGCTTCCGCTCATAGGGGGCTTTAAGATACTTGGCGGCTTCTTCCTGTGCCCCTTGAGTATTGTCACGGGTACGAATCGCGTGATTGTATTCATTGACCGCTCTCTCGCGTTGTCCGCTGATATCGAAGATCTTACCTAAATGTATATGAGCCCACACCTCGGTCCATTTCGGCTCCAGATCGCCATTCAGCGACTCACGAAATTCGTTCGCTGCGGACTGATAATTGTTCTGTAAGAAGAACAGTTCCCCAACCCTGTAATGGGCCAGCGAACTCCCGTGATTCACATCCATGGCCTTCTGATATTCTTTCAAGGCCTCCGCGAATTCGCCCACTTCGGCAAACTGCTCTCCTCGGCGGATCGCCACTGCCACGCGCATGCCCTTGGTGAACCGCAAGACTCGCTCGTTGGGATCAATGGTCACAGACTTGGGCTTCCCAAACGTGTCCACTGTGAACTCGGATGAGGTCCCCACAACTTCCACGCGCTTTTCCTCGGGATTACCTTCGGTCTCGATCTTCAGATCCACAGGCATGCGGAACGTATCCAGATCCTGGGCGATCTTGCCCACAACGCGGAATCCCTTTTGAGTGCGGAAAACGGTGTAATCCATTTTGAATTCCGGCGCGCCGCTCGACTCTACCCACTGAATAAAGAAATACTGGAGGTTTTGTCCCGACGCGGCCTCCGCCGCCTTGCGGAAATCTTCCGTCGTGACGGATTGCCAGCTATGTTGATCCGGGAAGGTGCGCAGCAGCTTAAAGAAGGGCTGATCCCCCATGGTCGCCCGCAGCATATGCAGAATGGCGGCCCCTTTGCTTGCGGTGACAGCCCAATACTCTGGAGAGAAATCCTCCAGCCGGGCGGCCTGAATCACCGGCGGATTGTCCACCGTCATGGCTTCCACATAGGCATCGTGTTTG
>JBBSHP010000182.1:0-7883 GCA_038232555.1 Bryobacterales bacterium | reverse complement strand
CGGACGGAACGAAAACGAGTTGAGCATGCCCTGCATCAGCTTTCCGGGCGGCTGCTCGAATTGCAAGATGACGAGCGGCGTAGAATCTCGCGTGAGTTGCACGACACCACCGCGCAAAATCTCGCAGTACTCTCGATGAACTTGTGTGTTCTTAAAGAGGCGACCAAACTACTGGGCCAGAAGCCCAGGCAGGCGGTGGCCGAGAGCCTCTCGTTGACCGAGCGCTGTTCGCAAGAGATCAGGACACTGTCGTATTTATTGCATCCGCCATTGCTCGACGAGCTCGGGCTGGTGTCCGCGCTACGCGCTTATGCAGTGGGATTTACGCGACGTACCGGCATTCAAATCGACTTGAAAATCGAAGACATAGGTCGCCTGCCAGGCGAAATCGAGACGACGCTATTCCGAATCGTGCAGGAGGCGCTCACGAATGTGCACCGGCACTCCGGCAGCTCAAGGGCGGAAATTAGAGTGGTTCGGGATCCCAAGGAGGTCAGACTGCACGTTGTTGACGAAGGTAGGGGAGTACCCCCCGAATCGCTCGAACTGATCAGCGAAGGCGCCAACATCGGCGTCGGAGTAGCGGGTATGCGCGAGCGCGCTATTCAACTGGGAGGGCAGCTTAAGATCGCTTCGAGTAATAAAGGTACCACTATTACGGCGATCCTGCCGCTACGGGGGAAAGAGTGAGCCAAGTCCGAATTCTGATTGCCGACGATCACGAAATTGTGCGGCGAGGGCTGCGTGCGTTGCTGGAGTCTCAGCCGGAGTGGGAAGTTGTGGCCGAAGCTGTGACCGGTCGAGATGCACTGGAGAAAGCCAAACAGACCACTCCCGATGTAGCGATCGTGGATGTCGGAATGCCGGAATTGAATGGTCTGGAGACCACTCGCCAGCTTCTTAAAGCGCTGCCTCAGACCGAAGTGCTGATCCTGACCATGCATGAGAACGAGCAAATTGTTCGAGAGGTTTTGGATGCCGGGGCACGCGGCTATGTACTAAAATCGGATGCTGGCCGCGACCTGGTGGCTGCCGTCGAGGCGCTCTGTCAACACCGGACCTTCTTCTCCTCGCAGATCTCGGAGCTATTGCTCAATTCTTATCTGCGCCATCCGGACCGGCCGGATTCTTCGGAAAGCCCTCGCAGCCGTTTGACCGCACGGGAGCGGGAAATTGTGCAATTGTTGGCGGAAGGCAAGAGCAACAAAGAAGTGGCGGCCTCTCTCAACATCAGCATTAAGACCGCGGAAACTCACCGGACGAACATCATGAACAAACTGGATCTACGCTCGGTGACAGAACTGGTCCGCTACGCCGTTCGGAACAACATGGTTGAACCGTAGTGCCTTCGTTTGCGGTGCAGACACCCCAGCGCACCTATACGGTGGTGGTGGAGCGCGGGGTATTGCAGCACCTTGGAGAATTTGCCCCTCCCGCGTGCGGCCGTATCTTTGTGATCACGACCCCGGATGTCTGGCTGCTGCACGGAAGCTCGGTCGCGGTTGCTCTACAGAATCTGGAGTACCAGGTTCTGTACTTTCCAGGCGGCGAAACGCGCAAGCGGCTGGGCGAGGTCGAGACGCTGGCAGAGCGATTAGCGTCGCTGGGCGCGGATCGCTCCAGCCTGATAATCGCAGTGGGTGGTGGGATTGTCACGGACCTGGCCGGATTTTTGGCCGCGATCTTCATGCGCGGAATCCCGGTGATCCAGATCCCGACCACTCTGCTGGCACAGGTGGACGCTGCCGTAGGCGGCAAAACCGGCGTAAATCTGGCGGCGGGAAAAAATCTGCTTGGCAGCTTCCACCAGCCGCTGCATGTACTGGTGGATCCGGCGGTACTGGACACCTTGCCGGAGCGTGAATACCGCGCCGGGCTCTTCGAGGTGATCAAGCACGGCGTCATCGCCGATGCAGCTCTCTTCGATGTCATGCATCGGGATTCAGCTCGCGTGCTGGCGCACGAAGCTGCGGTAGTGGACCGCATGATTTCGGATTCGGTGCGGATCAAAGCTGAGGTGGTTTCCGGCGACGAGAAAGAAGGCGGCCAGCGCCGCATTCTGAATTTCGGCCATACCTTTGGACATGCGCTGGAGGCAGAAACCTCGTACTCGCGCTTCCTGCACGGGGAGGCCGTGGCGTGGGGGATGAAGGCCGCGACGGTGCTGGCGCGCATGGCTGGAATTTTGGATGCGGCGCCGGAATCCGAAATCCTGGCGTGCATCGACGCGTACGGCCCTCTCCCGGCGCTGGCCGGTGTGGAAGCCTCGAAATTGCAAGCGCGGTTAAAAGGCGACAAAAAGACCATTCAGGGCCGTGTACATTTCGTCCTGCCTGAAAAGATTGGGCGTGTGAGAATCACCGCCGATATCGACGAACATCAATCCTTGGCTGCGATCAAGCAGGCACTCGCAACGTGATTGAGGGCACCACCCCTGCCGGAGCGCGTACCGAGCAGCAGGCTTCGGCCTGGGTTCGCGGAATGTTCGGGCGCATCGCACCCCGCTACGATCTGCTCAATCATTTACTGTCGCTCAACATTGATCGGTATTGGCGGGCTCGGACGGTGGCCCGAGTGGCTTCCGTGCTTCAGAAACCGGATGCCCGGATCCTGGATCTTTGCTGTGGAACCGGCGACCTGATGTTAGCTCTGGAGCGCAAGCGGGGCGCCCCTATTCTGGGCAGTGATTTCAGCCACCCTATGTTGACCGCCGCCGGCCGGAAAGTGCACCGCAGACGTGCTGCCTCCCAGCTCTTCGAGAGCGATGCATTAGCCCTGCCGGTGCCGGATCAAGCTCTGGACCTGATCACCGTCGCGTTCGGGTTCAGAAACTTAGCAAATTACCGTAGCGGTTTATCCGAGCTGCTGCGTGCCTTGAAGCCCGGTGGCTTGCTGGCGATTCTGGAATTTTCGCAACCCCGAAATCGCATTTTGGCCGCTGCCTACAATTTCTACTCGGCGGCGATTCTGCCCAGGTTAGGAGGCTGGATCTCCGGATCCAGGGAGGCGTATCGTTACCTCCCGCAATCGGTGCGGAAATTCCCCAATGCGGAGGACCTGGCTGCGGAGATGCGGCAAAGCGGTTTCGGAGAGGTTGGGTTTGAACGGATTACCGGGGGAATTGTGGTTCTTCATCTTGCCCGGAAATAGGCGGGCAGGAGTGGCTGGCCCACCCGAAGCTAAGCCAGATCGTTCAAGCGGGTCAGGCTTTGGTTAATATCATCCTCGCTCGTTCTGGGGTTGATCAAGCACATGCGGAGGCTGGTCACTCCGCGAAGGTTGGTGGATGTGATCAGGGCGTAGCCGTCCGCGATTACGCGCTGCACCAATTTCAAATGGAATGCTTCATCGTGGCCCTTATAGCGGAAACAGACTACACCCATCTGAGAACCCGTGACGATCTCCCATCCCGGCATTTGCCTGATTTGAGATTCCGCAAATTCTGCTAATTCGAATCCGCGCTCCACTGCCGCCCGGAAGGCCGCCAGTCCGAAGTAGCGGATGGACATCCATAGCTTGAGCGCGCGGAAGCTGCGCGTTAATTGAAGCCCGTAGTCGGTCAGGTTGATCTGGTCCGTGACGGAGTGCGTGTCTTTCAGGTACTCCGGCAGCACCCGGAATGTGCTGGTCAGGTCCGCCGCGCGTCTGACCAGAATACAGCCGGTCTCGAACGGTTGGAACATCCATTTGTGCGGATCGAGAGATAGGGAATCGGCTTCGCCCAGGCCTTGCAGCAAAGATTTTCCGCGCTCGCAAATCACCGACGCGGCCCCGTAGGCTCCATCGACGTGCAGCCACAAATTTCGCGACCGCGCGAGCTCCGCCAGGTCCGCTATTGGGTCCACCGCTCCAGTGTTGGTCGTCCCGGCGGTAGCAACGATGCAGAACGGGCGCTTGCCCTTGCTGCGGTCTCTCTCGATCGCGGTGACAAGATCATTCAAGGGCAGCCGGAAGTGGTCGTCGGACTTTAAGATGCGGACCTGCTCGGGGAAAAAACCCAACAGCCGGAGAGATTTGGAGATGGCGGAATGCACCTGGTCGGAGCAGTACACCACGGCCCGTGCATCATGCTCGCCGAGCTTGACCTGGCGTGCCGCCGCCAGTCCGGTTAAATTCGCCATGGTCCCACCGCTGACGAACAAACCGCCCGCGCCTTCCGGCATTCCACAGAGTTCCCTAAGCCAGCCAATGGTCTGCAACTCAACTGCGGCAGCGCCGGAGCCGCTGATCCAGGTACCGGCGAAAACGTTGAAGCCAGTGGCCAGCGCTTCAGCCAGCACACTGACGTAGTTGCTCGGCCCTGGCACGTACGCAAAGAAACGGGGATGGTTCACGTGCATCGTATCTGCAAGCACGTCAGCCTGAACGGTATCGAGCAACGAGTCGAAGCTGACTCCCTCTTCAGGCGCCGGCCCCGAAAATCGTTTCAGCAGTTCCGCGGGCTCGCCTGTTGCGCCCACCGGCTGGTCCTGCAAGGTGGCGAGATGCTCTACCAGCACATCGATGACGCGATACCCCATGACGCGCATTTCCTCTTTGGAAAGAGTCAAGGTCTGCTTCATTGGCGCCGCACCGCGTCGCGCAGACACTTCTCCAGCTCTTCCTTGGTAAGAGCCGTGCTGATGAACAGCTCCTGCCGGGCGCCTGCACTGAGGGCGATGGCTTTCCAGCCGTTGCTGGTGGGGACCGTCACGTGGACTCGGACCGCTCCTTTGGCATCGCGAACCGGCCGGATTACGCCCGGGATCACGGATCGAATTTCAGGGTTGTGGTCCAGCAGATCTTCGAGCAGATCGCGGACCCCGTCGATGATGCTGTGCTCAATCTTGAGCTTGCCTTGCACCTTGCGCAGCCTCAAGCTTTCCAACCCTGGCTGCCGTACAGCGGAACGAAGCGGCAGTGCGACACGACGGCATAGGTGACCTTTCCGCCCAGTTTCGTAATCAACTGCAGATCCTGATCGTCCCTGGGACCAACGGGGATGACCAGCTTTCCCGGATCCTGCAATTGGTCCAGCAGGGGATAGGGGACATCCGGAGCCCCGGCACCTACGGATATTGCACAGTAGGGTGCATGTTGAGGCAGACCCACCGAGCCGTCTCCGTCCAGCACCGTTACGTTGCCTCCCAGACCGGTTCGTTGCAGAGTAATCCGGGCGGCGGCGGCCAACTCCGGCACCCGCTCAATTGAAAACACGGAGTCCGCCAAAAGTCCCAGTAGAGCTGCATGATAGCCCGAGCCGGTACCAACATCGAGGACTTTCTCCGTCCCAGTCAACTGCAGGCACTGGGCCATGAAGGCCGTCATGAAAGGCTGAGAAATAGTCTGCCCAAAGCCGATTTCCAGAGCGTTGTCCGAGTAGCTGGCCTCACGATTACTTGGGTCAACAAATGCCTCGCGAGGAATGCGCGCCATGGCGTCGAGCACGCGCTCATCTTCAATCCCACGACGCCGGAGCTGTTGCTCCAACATATTGCTGCGCTGCTCAGACCAGGGGGAATCCAAGATAAGGCTGCCTCAACCTCCATTAGACCGCGTTGGGGCTTGACACCGGTTTGACAGGGTATACTTGGCCTTCGAAAGGATGGTGAGATGAGACTGGGCGCTTCTATTGTTTGCGGTTGTTTGGCTTTACACGTGGCCTACGGGCAAAGCGTGAGCTGCGATCTGGCCGACTACAAAGATGCCAGCGGGCTCACCGCCGAAAACACGAACGCAGGATTGCGAGTCTCCTGGGAAGGCGATCAGAACCGGCAGTTCCGTGCCGTGTTCGCTATCGCCAATGGTCAGCCGGTGATTCGCGAATTGGCGGTACAAAAAGCGGCTGCAAACTGGTCCGTATTGGCGCGCGACTTAACTCCTGAATTCGACGTCGTCAGCGGACAACGTCGCATGTCGGAGCAGCAACTCGCTCCGTTGCGGGCCCTGAAGATTGATCTGACGCCGGAGTTTCTCGATCGCGAGAAGTGGAAAGCCTTCTGGGATGCGCCCCTTGAAATCCCGGGTGCGAAAGGCACCAATCCAGGGCTGCCTCGTCTCGAGAGTGAGATTCGCCGAGCCAGTGCAACGTTCCGCTCAACAGGATGTCAGGTGAAGACCAACGGAGCGCGTCTGGAGATCGCGTTTCCCGGTCTTTCGATGGGCATCTTTGCAGGGCAGTTGGCGTTTACGGTTTACAAAGGCTCGAATCTGCTGCGTCAGGAGGCCATCGCCAAGACGGAGGAAGCGTCGGTTGCGTATAAGTACAACGCAGGGTTGAAGGGTTTTGCGATCGATCAGGTGAAGCGCGTGATGTGGCAGGATGTCGCGCGCGCATGGCAGAGCTACGAGTTTGGTGGGGCCGTGAATAAAGACCCGGTGGGTCTGCGTGCCCGCAATCGTCTGGAGGTGATCGAGACAGAGGGAGGTTCCATCGCGATCTTTCCGCCGCCGCACAAGTTCTTTTGGGCCCGCGAAATCGAATTGAACCTGGGGTATGTGTGGTACCGCAAGGATTCCGATAAGTCGTTCTCGGCAGGCGTGCGGCAGGCCGAGCATGAAGAGGAGTACCGGGCCGGCGGAATCTCCGATGCGGTATGGACCCGCCGCACCAACCAGGCGCGGCACAACATCGGGAATTTCGCTTTATACAACGCGCCTCCGGGAACGTGGCAGCACATGGCCGTCTATTACTACCTGAGTCCGGACAATGGAGAAGCGGCGCAACAGGCAGTCCTGGCGTTCACCCATGGTGACCGCTTCAAGCCGCTGGCCGGCTACCAGGTGGCAACCGGACACTTCCATACGCATTTCAACGAGCAACTAGCGGACGCCGGAACGATCGATTTCCAGCCAACATGGCTGCCTGTATTTCGCGGACTGGGAGTGAACATTGTGGCCCTGTCGGATTTTCATGGCGACGGGCATGGGTCCGATCCGGGTCCGCTGCGGTTCAAGGAACAGAAGATTTACTTTGAAGGATGCCGCAGGTTTTCAGACCGGAGCTTCCTGATTATTCCCGGAGAGGAGCCGGACGCTTACCTGGGTGGGCACTATACGATGCTTCTGCCGAAGCCGGTGTTTTGGTCGCATGTGCGGAGCCCAGGGCAGAACTTCATGGAACAAAATCCCGAGTATGGGCAGGTCTATCACGTCGGTTCCGCAGCCGAAGAACTGGAGATGCTGCGCCGGGAGAATGGCCTGGTCTGGCAAGCCCATCCGCGCACGAAAGGATCGTCCGGCTATCCGGAAGCCAGCCGTGAAACAGAGCATTTTCGGAGCGACCGGTTCCTGGGTGCGTCCTTCCAGTCGCTGCCCGTGGATCTTTCGGAGCAGCGGCTGTGTGAGACCCGCTGCTTTGGAACTCTCGACGACATGAACAACTGGGACGGGGCGAAGTACCTGATCGCGGAAGGGGACACCTACCAGAAATTTCCCGACGATGAGACCTATCCACATCTTTATGTGAATTACATCAAGCTGGATCGCCTGCCGCGCTTTGACCAGGGCTGGACTCCGATTATCGAAGCCATGCGCGCCGGCAACTTTTTCATCACGAGTGGAGAGGTGCTGTTTCGGAAGTACGGCGTGGAGGGCACCGGGGCGCGGCGGACTTACGTAGCCGATGTAGAGTGGACCTTTCCGCTGGAGTTTGTCGAGATCGTGTGGGGAGATGGGCAGAAAGTGGATCGGCAGGTGGTCTCGGGCACCGGGTTGAGGCAGTTCGGCAACAAACAGTTCCGAATCCCGTTCAATGCGGCGGGCAAGAAGTGGATTCGGTTTGCGGCTTGGGATTCGGCCGGGAACGGAGCGTTTACGCAGCCCGTGCATTTGAACCCTTAAACGGCAGTAGACCTCGAAGCTTGTACACAGAAGTGGTTACCATTGTTCAACATGAGCGAAAT
>JBBSHP010000181.1:0-7923 GCA_038232555.1 Bryobacterales bacterium | reverse complement strand
GGTCGACGCCGTAATAACGGAACAAAGAGCGGGATCGGAGTACGCGCACAGCAGCCTCGATTTCCTGCTCGTCCATGTAATGGACGCCCGGAAATTCGAGCGGCAGGGGCCTCGTTCGGGTTGGAACCTCCGTAGCCGTTCCTGTAAAATCCGACCCGGCGTCTTTTTCCATCGACATTGTAGTTACCTCCTGCTTAATACTTCATTTCAGAACACTTCGGGCACATATTTCGCAGTAACCGCTGCTTGCTTTAGCGCGCTCACGGTCGTGGCCGGGTTACGGCCGGTACGGCGTTGCGCCTGATGTAGTCCTCGATCCGTGAATTGTCTCTCGGCCCGATATAGTGGAATGCTTCCGCGTACTGCACTCCATAGCGCTTGCCCAACTCGCGGCCGCCGGTCATTTCGAATTCTTTGATGTAATTGCGGTCGGCAGTCACATCATCGTCTCCCAGCAGCGGTAATTTTTGGTTTTTTATTGCCAGATCGGCGCGCAGCCGGGAACCACGGTGACCCGCCGAACCTTTCGCTACATTGGCGCGGTTTACCTCGACTTTCCTATCGATCTGCCGGCTGATATCGACAATGCGGGTAATTTCGGGCCGCCGCGCAAAATAATACTTCTCGCGCACAGTGTGCGGCTCGAGACCGGCCGCGAAATGTTCCGGATAATCGTGCGCGCGGCCAGCCATCCAGCATGCCGCTTCGACGCCGCGCCCCAGCATGTAGTGGTCGGGATTCTCCTCATCATGCGCCCACGGATCCCAACAGACCACTGTATCCGCCTTGACGAGCCGGACCAGAAAGATCAGCCGACCGATCAGCTCGTTGAGCGACACGTCCGCCATGCGGTGGTTATTGTAGTTCAGATCAAAAGCGCGTTTGCAGCCCAAAATGCGCCCCACTTCGTTGTTGTCATGCTCATTGCCGAGAACGTTCTCGCCGATTGAACCGGGAGTCCCAAGCCCTGGCTCGTCACCCATGTCGTCATTGGTCGCGCGAACCAGATAGCCCGTGTAGCCTTCTTCGATGAGTTTGGCAACGGTACCCGCCGCCGATTCCGGAATATCGTCGGAATGAGCCTGAAGCGCCAGTAACACCTTTCCCTCGATGAGGTTGGCCCGACGCGGGCCGCTCTACAAAAACGTCGTCTTGTCCACGCGCAAACCGCGCCGAGGCGGATCCCACCAGGAGATTCGTGAAAAACCGGCGCCGCAACATGCACCGATTATACTGCGAATATATTTTCGGTCAAGCGATTCGATCTCGCCTTCTTCATTTCCTGCGCCGCTCGACTCCGGATTGACCGATCAGGCGGCTCCCGAGAACGGGATCGCGCATCTGCTGGATAGCCGGTAAGTGGTTACGGCCCGCCGCGGCGCTGTTGAAGGCCACCGTCGATCCTTGCGCTTCGGTAATGTCCTCGACCACCGCTTTGCGCACACGAAGCGGATCGTGCGTGCGAAGCGCATCGATGATGCGCTGGTGTACAGCGCGAAAATCGCTGTCTCGAAACCGGCGCGATCGTAGTTCAATATACATCAGGCGCTCCGTGCTTTCCAGATTTCGTTTCAAGAGTTCGATCAATTGCCGGTTCCGCGTCATTTTCGCTAGTCGCAGGTGAAACTCCGTGTTGATGTGGATCAGATGCGCAAATTCGTCCTGGCCCGCGGCGGAAGCTGCCGGCTTCGCCACCAGCCGCTCGAGATCGTCAATCTCCGCAGCCGTGGCGCGCGCGGCCGCGAGTTGCGCAATGGCATCCTCCAGCACGATCCGAACCTCAAACAGGTCGCAGACCGCGTGGAAACCTATCTCCGGAATGTAGTAACCCCGGCGCGGGACTACTTGCAGCAAGCCCTCATGGTGCAGGCGGTTACACGCCTCCCGATACGGCGTTCGTCCAGTCCCGTACCGGGCGATTATGTCCGTCTCGGATAGAAACTCGCCCTCCTCAACCTCGCCTTTGAGAATGGCTTGTTTGATGGCGTTGTAGGCCCGTTCCGTTAGCGTCAAATTTGCGGTTGCGCGTTTTGGCATTGCTGTCGGGATCGTTCGCTCCTTTGCTAAACTACCGCGGTTCACTCTATGTATACCTCTAATGCGGTCCGAAGCGGGAAAGGAGTGCAATCCACTGGGCGCGCCCGCAACGATTGCTTGGCGCGGTCAGTATACTCATGATATATTAGCGTTTTCGGACGATGGTCCGTTAGGATCTTGATTGGGCGACGAATATGAAAATTGTTGAAGTCAGAGCGGCCGGCTTGCGGTTTGGGACACCGGCGGGAGGGTGGGCCAACGAGATCCAGCCGAACGACTGTGTCCACACTCTCGTTACCGTGTTTACAGACGAAGGCGTGACCGGTTGGGGTTCCGTTTTCACGAACGATCGACTGGTCCGAGGCGCCCTGGGTGTGTTGGAGCCGCTTTATTTAGGCGAGAACCCACTTGAGCCGGAACGAGTCAGCGAGAAACTGCACGCCAACACGTTCTGGATGGGCCGCGGAGGATCCATTACCCATACGATCAGCGGAATCGATATTGCGATGTGGGACATTCTTGGCAAGGTGACCGGTCAGCCAGTGGGCCGCCTGCTGGGAGGACGGTACCGGGAGCGGGTACGGCCCTATGCTTCGCTTTTGATGGATGAACCCGACGCGCTGGTCGACTATCTGCTTGCGATTCGCAGCCAGGGATTTCGCGCGTTCAAGATCGGATGGGGACCGTTCGGACGCCACAACACGGCGAAAGACGAGGCGATCGTTAGGGCTGCCCGCGAGGCCATTGGACCCGACTCGCTTCTAATGGTGGACGCGGGCGCCAGCGACGCCTTCTGGCCGCGGGATTACAAGTGGGCATTGCGAACGGCGGACATGTTGGCAGGCTACGAGGTCTATTGGTTCGAAGAACCGCTTCCTCCCGACAACCTGCGCGACTACATACTGCTGCGAGAACGCTCTCCCGTGAGCATCGCCGCCGGAGAGGTGTTGACCCGCCGGCAATCGTTTGTGCCCTGGCTCCAGGAACGCGCGCTCGACATCGTCCAACCCGACGCCACCAAGGTCGGCGGCATCAGTGAACAACGGCGCATTGCCTGGATGGCTGAGGATAACGGCGTGCGACTCATTCCGCACGGATGGAACACCGCGCTGGGTCTGGCGGCCGACCTCCAGTTGGCGTCGGCCTGTCGCAACACCGACATGGTCGAATATCTCACGGGATCTCCGTTCATCGACGGGTTGGCGGCGGACGCGTGGAAACTCGATCGCGATGGCATGCTCGCCATACCGGACAGCCCCGGCTTGGGAGTCGCTTTGAACATGGATGCGGTTGAAAGACATACAGGGGAGCGGTTTGACCGGCGTCATGTGGCGCTCAAACGGTCCGTCGGTAGCGGTAATGGCGTCGGCGATCCAAGTGAATTAGTGTCTGGCAATCGAGAGGAACGAATATGATGATTTCACCCTTCCGCGTCTTGCTGCTGGCGGGAGCGTCCGTACTATCGGCATTTGGAGCCGGCGTCGGAACGCTCCAGGCGGGTGCCGCGAAAATCGATATTACGCCTGCCGAGGGCGCCCAGCTACCGATGAGCGGCTATGCCGGCCGCACGGACGGTTTCAAGGGAATTCACGACCACATCTATGCGCGCGCCATTGTCGTTGGGGATGGGGCGAAGTTCGCGGCAATCGTCGCATGGGAGCTGATCGGGGTACCCACCAACGTTTGGGAGGAGCTTTCGCGTCGTATCGCAAAAGAGACCGGAATATCGCCCGAAAACCTGCTGCTCGCGGCGGTACACGACCACAGCGCTCCTTCGCCCGCTGGCATGTATGGCAACAATTCTCCTAAATCTGTCGAATACACGAAGACCCTTGAGGATGCAACGGTCGAAGCCATTCGCAAGGCGAAAGAAAATCTTCAGCCGGCCAGGATCGGCGTCGGGACTTCGAAGGCTTATGTGAATATCAACCGCCGCGAATATTCGCCGGTCCGCGGATGGTGGCTGGGTTACAACCCCGACGGGCCATCGGACAAGACCGTTGCGGTCATCCGGCTCGACGCGCTCTCCGGCAAGCCGATCGCATTCCTGATTAACTATCCCGTGCATGCGGTCGTGATGGGGCCGGACAATTATCAGATCAGCGGCGACATTGCCGGAGCTACCTCGCGTTTCGTGGAGAATTATTATCGCGGCAAGCCGGAGGACAATCCACGCAGCGATGCGGGCGCCAAGATGCGGCGGCGGAAGGAAGAGTTTACCGAAGGAGTGGTGGCGGTCTGGACCAGCGGCGCGGCGGGAGACCAGAACCCAATCTCGGAGGCGCGGAACTCCGACTTCACCCTGGTGGATGCGCTGGGCACCATGCTGGGAGAGCAGTCGGTCCGCGCTGCGGGAGCCGTGCACACTACGGACCGCGCCCGAATTTGGGGAAAACAAGAGGTCATCACCTGCCCCGGACGGAAACTGGAAGCGGGCCCGCGCCCGCGTAAAGAGTACAAGTGGGAAGACTCTGATCCTGTCAATATCCGCCTTAGCCTGCTAATGATCAACGACATCGCGCTCGCCGGCGTATCGGGAGAACCCCTGACCATGATTTACCAGCACCTGAAGAAGGAGTCGCCTTTCAGCCACACGATTATGGTGGCGAACGCTAACGGATCGAGCGGGTATATTCCGGATGACGACGCATACGGGCAGATCAGTTACGAGATCGCCAGTTCGCGGCTAAAACCAGACTGCGCCGAAAACGCGATCGTGGACGGATTTCTGAAATTGATGGACCAGCGTTAGGGCCTGCAGGGAAGGCGCGTTCAGCTGCTGTATTTTCTTGTAGTTTCCGCTCGGTTTTGATCTAGTATCGCGCGCTCCCGCGCTGGTTTGGCCCAGATACGGTAAGCGCCCGCTCCGGTCGCGACAATGACTAATGCCATCAGCGACGGCCGCGGTTGAGTGATGACCGCGTTCACCATGAACCAAACGGACACTGTCACAAACAGCCAGAGCGAGGCGGGGTACATCCACATGCGGTACGGGCGCGGTTGGTTTGGAAGTTTCTTGCGCAGTACATGGACGGCCACTGCGCCCATCGTGTAGAAGATCCAGGCCGCAAGAATTGCATACGAGTAGAGAGTTTCATAAGAACCGGTAAGGACTAGAACCGCGGTCCAAATCCCGCCACAAAGAATGGCGAAGGATGGCGTCCGAAACCGGGGATGTATACGTCCGAACTGGGCGAAAAAAAGCCCATCCTGGGCTTGTGCGAAGGGCAGGCGAGCTGCGGTTAAAATACAGCCATTCACCGCACCGATGATGGAAAGCAGAACGGTGATGGACACCAAGATCCCACCGGCTGATCCGATGGTACGCGTGGCCAGATCGGCGCCAACCCGCTCACTGGCTGCGATCTCCGGGATAGTCATGATCTTGAGATAGGCGACATTAGCGAAAACGTAGAGCGCGGCGACTATTGCCATTCCGATGACGAGCGCGCGCATCAGGTTCCTCCGCGGATTCCTCACTTCTCCCGCGACGAAGCTGACATAGCTCCAACCGTTGTATGCCATGAGACAGGCGGCCATCGCCATCCCGAAATGTCCGAGCGAAAATGGTGCCGGGGCGGCAGGCGGGGCGGCAGGACCTTTGTGCTTAACAGCGCCGTGCCAATGAGAAGCATCAATCCGGCGATGTTCAAAAATGTAAACGTGCGCTGAATCCAAGCGCTCTCGCGTACGCCAACATAGTTGATTGCTGAAAGGATTGCCAGGAGTGCCAGGGACACGAGCTTGCTCACCATTGGAGTCAGCGGCACGACCTGGCCAACATAAATCGAAAACGTGACGGTCAACCATGCTGTGCCGCCTGCCAGAACCGCGAGCATGAAGGTCCACCCGCTAACGAACGCCCACAGCGGACCGTATGCTTCACGGAGATAAATGTATTGGCCGCCGGTCGCAGGCATCATCGCGCCTAGTTCCGCATAGGCCAGCCCGCCAAAAAAGGAAAGTACGCCGGAAACTATCCAAACGGCAATGATCGCCGGCCCCGATGGCAAATCTCTGGCGATCAGGTTGGGCAGCACAAAAATTCCAGATCCGATAACAATCCCAATCACGATTACGGACGCGTCCAGCAGTCCCAGTTCTCGGGGCAATTCATGTTTGCTCAGAGCGGAGGAGTCCATGCGTCACGAACGGCGGTGAAACTGGAAGTATATCCTGCATATACTATCAGGTGCAATAAAATATATTGACTACCCAACGCGGTTCTCCGTATACTGCCCTTCTGGAGGCTATCATGACTCGCCGAACTTTCCTCGATGGTCTCGCGGCCAGCAGCGCAACCGTGGCTTTGGGCGCGCCATTCCAGGAGGGGCAGATACAGGCCGGGGTGAATGTCTCCATCACTGTGAATCCGGGAAACAGGCTGGCAAGTGTTCCCCGGAACTACAGCGGGCTCAGCTACGAGTCCCGTCAACTTGCACAGCCGGCGTTTTTTGCGCCCACAAACAAGGGGCTGATCTCTTTCTTCAGGCGGCTGGCAAAACAGGGTGTGTTGCGCCTCGGCGGGAATACGAGTGAAAACACGGTGTGGTCGCCCGAGGGCGCTCCAGCGGATACGGCCGTGGTCGGCCCGGATGCGGGACCAGGCCCGCGGCCACGCACGCCTGTAACACCGGAAGCCATACGGAACCTGGCGGGTTTCCTCGATGCTACTGGCTGGCAGCTCATCTATGGCCTCAACCTGGGAAAGGGAACCCCGGAACAGGCTGCTCAGGAAGCCAAGGCGGTGAGCGACAGCGTGGGCCATCGCCTGATCGCGTTCGCAATCGGGAATGAGCCCGATCTGTACCACCGCAATCGCCGCAGCGACTCGCGTCCGGCGGGTTGGAACTTCGACAGTTACCTTTCGCAATGGCGCGAATTCGCGCAAGCCGTGCGCAAGGCGGTGCCTGGCGCATCATTCAGCGCACCCGAAATATCAAACGTGGTCAACAGAGTGGATTGGATTGAAAAATTCGTTGAGCAAGCCGGTAGCGAGATTGTTCTGGTGAGCGGGCACTATTATGCCGAGGGGCCGCCGGAAGACCCGCGCATGACCATCGAGCGCCTGCTCGAACGGGATCCGCGTCTGCTGCCGAACACGCCCCGAACCATGGAAGCGGCTCGCAAATGCCATCATCCGTTCCGCATGACGGAGGGCAATTCCTGCTACAACGGCGGCAAGCGGGGCGTCAGCGATACGTTTGCGTCGGCCTTGTGGGCCGGCGAGTACATGTTGTTTCTGGCTCAAAGCGGGTATGCCGGTGTAAATTTCCACGGCGGCGGTAACGGGATCTACACGCCCATTGCAGGCGATATCGAGGCTGGCTTTTCAGCGCGTCCAATTTTCTACGGTCTGCTTTTAGCAGAAGAATTTGCGGGGACGACCATGGTGGAAACGCTAGTGGACGCGAAGGATGTGAATATCAACGCCTACGTTGCCAAACCGAATTCCGGGCTTCAGGTTGCGATCTTCAACAAGGATGAGCGGCAGGCGATTCGCGCAACTCTGAGGATAGGCTCGCGGGTCCGGAAGGCAAGACTCTGGCGCCTCGCCGCTGCCAGTCTGGACAGTAGAACGGGCGTGCGGCTGGCGGGCGCCGAAGTCTCAGCGGATGGCGCCTGGGCCCCGCAGCAGCAAGAGCCTCTCAAAGGCGCCCGCGGACAATACACCGTCGATCTGCCCGCAGCAAGCGCGGCGCTTGTCTTGGTAAGCTAGGCGCCAAAGTTCTCCGGCCGCGCGCGATTTACAGCGGAGAGCAGTGTCCGCGGATCCTACGAGCTACGCGAGCCGCGGAATTCTGCTGCGGCTGCTGCGGAATTCTGCTCGACACACGATATCTGCTGGATATCTAATGGCAGGAGACAACTTCAGGGAGGTAGTTC
>JBBSHP010000180.1:0-7932 GCA_038232555.1 Bryobacterales bacterium | reverse complement strand
CAGGTCGAACGGCACAAAGAGCCGGTTGATGGTCAGGGCGTCGGGTAACATCCGCACCAACAGCCGCTCGATATCGTAATAATACAGCGGGACGTAGGCGAACTTGGTGCGGTCGATCAAAGCCGAGAGGACCGCCTCCATCTTCTCGTTATTGCCGTTGCAAAGGCGGCCGAGGAGCGAGTTGGCCAGCATCTGGCCCGTCATCGCCTTGTTCGCTTCCTTCACCGCCTCGAGCGCGGCGTTCACCTCGTCCTCCGGAAACATCTGCTGCAGAACCAAAAATTTCGCGAGCTGATCATTCCCCTGCTCCCCATTCTCGAGCGAGGCGGGTTTGCGCACCTTGCCGGGGTTGCGACCGCCGACTTCGAGCAGCCCGCTCTCGGCCGAGGGCGTGGCCGCGTTATATTCGACGACAAGCGCGTTATGGGCGCCGGCCTGGGCCTTGGTCTGGCCCGCCTGCTGCAGCTTGGCCTCGATCTCGCCCAGCATGGCCACGATCTCGGGCGCATTGGGTTCAACCGCGAGGACCGCCTCGCATTCCTGCATCGCGAGAGAGAAAGAGCCGACCCCGTGATACGCTTCGGCGAGGCGGCGCGAAATCCGGAGTGCCTCCTCAGTTTTGCCGAGCTTTTGGTAAGCCACCTTGAGGATCTCGAGCGATTGATAATCGTCCTGCTGCGTTTGAGTAATGACCTCAAACATCTCAATCGTCTGGAGGATCTGGCTGCGCTCCTCTTCGGATAGTGTGTGTTCCAGCACGAGAGCGTAAAAAGCTAGAACCATGCCCATGCCTCGGCACCGTCCCAAATTTGAGAAAAACTGTTAACCGCAAAGCGATTTAACCACGGATTACGCGGATTTCACCGATTGGGGAAGATCACCGTCGCCAAATGCTCCCCACATCCGTGCCGTAACGGATGCCAAGCAACGGCCGGGCTTTCCAAATCCGTGTCATCCGTGGTTCAAAGCTCCCCCTGCAAAGACCAGAGGTTCAACCACGGATCACACGGATTGCACCGATGGGGAAGATTAAGGCGCCAGATCCCCCTCCCCAAAAAATCCGTGAAAATCCGTGTCATCCGTGGTCCAAAACTCCCCCTGCAAAGGCCAGAGGTTCAAACCACCGATTACCCGGATTGCACCGATGGGGAAGATAACAGTCCCAAATCGTCCTCCTCCGGAAAGCGGTGGAGCGAGACTCTGTCGAGCTGGCGAGGGCGATTAACCACGGATTTGAAAGCCCGGCCGTTGCTTCGCATCCGTTACGGCACCGATTCCACGGATGGGGAAATCCCAGTCCCAAATCCCCCCGAATCCGTGTCATCCGTGTCATCCGTGGTCAAACCTCTTCGTCTCCCCGGTTCAGCACTTGATCAACCACGGATTACACAGATTACACAGATGGGAAATTCCCGGTGCCAAATCCCTCCTAAAAATCCGTGAAGATCCGTGTCATCCGTGGTCCAAAACTCTTCTTCAGTGTTTCAGGCAGTCAACTGTTGAGCAAGCCGCCGGCCTCTCTTTGATGCGCTCGCACCCGCTCGCTTCCGCTACCCTCGCGGCACCCCGTCCATGTCGCTCACCCCGGTCGCTCCATTCTACTTTAGCCTTTCACCTTCCACCTTTCTTCTGCTATACCCCCGGGCTCTGATTCCGCTCGCCGTGTCCGCACCAACCACCACTTCGCGCCCGTGCCGGACCCCCATCGCGGCGACGCCTGCCCGCAACCAGGCCTTTACGTTGCCGGAGCTACGTGAGCGCTCGGACGCTTTTACGTTGGTCGAAATTTTGGTGGTGGTGTTCATCATCGGCATCCTTCTCACGCTACTAGTACCGGCCCTCGGTCCGAGTTCAGGCCGCGCGCTCGACGGCGCAACGCATCAATTCACCGCGGATTTAGAAAACGCTCGATTAATTGCCATCGCCGAACGGACCCGGACCCGCGTTCTTCTGCCGCTTAGTCAGGCCAATTTCTCCCCGTCGCCAGCTCCCTCGCCCTTACCTTGGCCAACCGATATTACCCGCCGGGGTTACGTCGTCATGAGCCAGAAACCCACCGAGACCCTTTGGAGGCAGAGGGGAAAATGGACTCGATTACCCCAGGGAATTGCCCTTCAAACCTACACCCAGCCATCGCCCACGCCGACACCGACCGCCATCCCAATCGATGCCGCCGGGACGGGCGCCACCACCTACTCTTTCAGCGGTCCGTATATCGAGTTCCTTGCCAATGGCAGTTCCAGTCTTGACCCATCCGCCTCGCCAGCGAACGCGGCGATATTGGCGGACGGTCTCGTCGACACGAGCGACGCCTTCAAAGCCAAAAACGCAAATCTCAAATCGACGATCACGATCGATCCCTTAACTGGTGCGGCGACAGTGAAATGAACTCGACCGTTCGGCAAAGAATGCGCGGCTTCTCTCTCGTGGAGGTCGTTCTCGCGATCGGCATCGTCGCGTTTGCGGTCTTGTCGGTTGTTGGCCTCCTCGCGGTGGGCAACGACACCAACAAGCGAGCGAGAGACGAAGGGTTCGCCACCCAGATCGCGCATAACGAGTTCCAACGGATACGATCTCTCAGCTCTCAAAATTTCCCTACGGCAACATACGTTCCCCGATATTACGACAGCAACCTTGCGGATCTCGGAACCAGCCCTGCGCCGAATGCAGTCTACCAACTGCAGATAACCATCACCCCATATCCAACGCCTTTTCCTTCGCCTACCCCGGTCCCGCCCCCAGTGATTTCGGCGCAATTCCTGTTCAACACCGAGGTCCATTATCCCGCTCAGGCCGTGCCCGCTAATCAGAGCGTCGTTCGTTTTACCACTTTGATGGTTTCTCCATAATGAAGCGAGTCGACGCCTTCACCATTGTCGAGTTGCTGGTTGCGATCACGATAACCGTCATCCTCACCGTTCTGCTCGCCAGCGTCGTCGCGGCAACCTTGGGGGTTTGGAGTCAGGGTCGGAACCGGATCGACACTTATTCGAACGCTCGACAGATCATGCAGCGACTGGGGAACGAGCTGAAAGGAGCCAAAGCCAACCCAAGTGTCAGCGGCAGCCAGATTCAGTTCGTTGAAAACGTCACCAGCTTTCCGGCGTCCGCCCCCGTGCCCGTCCCAAGTCCGACGCCGACCAAGGCCGAGAACATTTTCTTCGTTGCCCCTCAGCCAAACCTCGGAGCTGGCGATCTCTGTGTGATTGTCTACGCGCTTGACTGGCGAACCCATGAGTTGAAGCGCGCCTTCAATAGCAGCAACGTCGCGTGGGCACTGGGTTCCAACAAATATCAAGCTTCGAACTATCCTTTCACTGCCACCGATTGGCACATCGTGGCGACGGGGGTCTTGGAGTTTGAGCTTTTGTCTTATTCCAAGACGAACCAGGATCCCAGTCCATCCCCGACCCCTACTGTTGCACCATCCTGGGACTCGGAATTGGCAAGCCCGACTTGGATGACCGGGGTGACTCCGTGCCGAATCGTGATTCGAGTAAAGGTGGTTGATGATAAGACCGCAGCTCAGCTCGCCGGCATCTCTCCGGGAACAACCTACGATTCCATCGTGACGCGGGCTGCTCGCGAATTCTCGTACGAGGTATCGTTGCCATCAGAATGAAGCGCTCCCCTGCCAATAACGCCTTCGCCTTGGCCGTTACTCTTGTGCTAATGGCATTCATCGTCGTCGTGATTGTCGCCTATCTGGCGAACACTCGAACCGATCGCGCCACTTCGTCTGTCTACGCAAACACGCTACGGTCGCGCGGGATGGCAGAAAGTGGCCTCGCCGCGGCGACGCAGTTGCTACGTAACAACACTCGTTACGGCAACTACGTCACTGCGATGCCCGCATCTTCTCCCGCTCCCACCTCGATCTATACGGAAATCTACCGCCCAACAGACCGAACCGCTCCAAACGCGACAAAAGCAGGGGATTACCTGACATTCCTGAATGCTGGAGGCGATCTGCTCGTTTCGCTTGCCGCTTCTCCAACGCCAACTCCCACTGCAACACCGTTTCAGGTCGATCCACGACCAACGGCGAACATGGTGTATGCATCCCCGTCGCCGACTCCGCTGCCAGTCTTCGCGCTCCCAAGCCCCTCCCAAGGTTTGGTGGAGGAGAAATTACCTCCCCAAGTTTCCCCAACTCCAACCGGAAACAGCTATAACTTCAACCAAGTCACCCGCCTAGCTGGCAGCAGTAATGGAAGACAGGTCGACCCAAACGGGCTTCCAGCTTGCGGACAATGGATTCGGGTTCGTGATACGACTGGAACTTTAATCGGCCGATATGCTTTCTACATCGAGGACGATAGCATGAAGGTCAATATCAACGCCAGCGGTAACAATCTGGCGTTGCCAAGTCCGACGGCCAGTCCCAACCTAAGAGTTAACGATTTTGCGGTGCCGGCGGCTACGCCCGCCTCTCAAATTCAAGAAATTGATCCTACTGCAGTCCTGCTTGCGGCTAATCGAAGCGCGGCAAATGCCGCGTTGATCGCAACCGGTGGCAGTTCACGATTGCCCTCGACATCAACCCTTGCTCTCCTGAGTAACTGGCTGACTCCTGAACGCTACACTCACCTGCTCACAACGCTGTCTAAGGACGACAACACAACAGCGCAAGGCTGGCAGCGCCTTGATCTCAATGCGTTGGTCGCCAGCGCGCCCGACAATGCGGCCAAAGTTACGCTTGCCACAAAGATGGCGAATTGGATCCGTGACGCTTGGACAGGCACCACGGCACTGGGATCTCTCCAGTACTCCCAACTGTTTAATGATAGTCGGCTTCGCCTGCAGGTTGCGGCGAACATCATCGACTATATCGACACGGACAATACCCCTACCGACCTTGGCAATGTCGTTCCAACTGGGTTTACGGACGCTGTACCGGTGCTGGGGATAGAAAAGATTCCCCATCTCGCGGCGGTGGAGATATTGTATCAGGCGTCGAATAGTAATTACGCCGGCATTCCCGGAACGTACTCTGCGACTCTGAAAATGAAGCTTCAATTCCGTTTCTTGAATCTTTTCGATACCCCCTTGGACCCCGCCGATTTCATTGGAAGAATCGAAGTAACGGGAGTGCCAATTATTTCGAAGAATGGCCTTCCTGTCTTTAGCGTGGAGACGCAAACCTACTCGGTCGCACTTGCCGCTCTAAGACCGGCAGCAACCGGAACTGGTAGCTGCAGCACTGCGGGTCTTTGCACTGTCCCCGCCGGTGTAGACGGAACCAGCAGCTCCGGCGCTAAGACGCTCCAGACAGATTGGCTAACAACGCAAACTGTGCCGTTCACTGTCGTTGGTAATGACCAAAATCCTATCTTCCTAGCCGGAAGCGTCGTCGTAAAGGCCTTTGGGAAGAATAATGAGCGATTAGACGAGACTACTATCGGAACGCTTTCGCCTTCTATTGGTTATAAGAATAGTGGCAGTAACTCCATCGGAGATTTCCTTAAAGACTCGACGACAGCGACGCTCCAGGTTGCGTCGATCAACGTGGCATACGGGAACAACGGAACTGCGCAAGCGGGAGATCCTCGTTACCGAGGGCAATTAGCAAATGATCGCTGGCGAAACCTGACCCGGACCGATGCTTCCACCCCGAGCGGATGGACGCAGACAGACAGAATCACCGCTTTCGTTGACATAGCAGAAATCAACACGCGATCATTTGGCTTCGATTGGTATGACGAATCCGCCGACCGTCCGCTAGCGGTCATTCGAAATGGTGCTATGGTCAACATAGGGGAGTTGGGGCATATCGCCACCACTGAGTATCAATGGCGCACGCTTTACCTTCAGCATCCTGAGAGGCCAACGAATACGCGACAGCCTGGACCGAAAGACGACGTACCGTTAAGGCGAACCCAAGCCCAAGATTACGTCCTGCTCGACCTTTTTCGCGTCGGCGGAGCCAACGTCAGGAGTGGCGCGATCAACATCAACACCCAGCAGAAGTTCATCCAGGTTGGCGGGACCATTTCGACACTGCCGTTACAAAGCTTATTTATTGGACTGCCTGTTGGCACTCCTGCACCTACGATACTGACCCAAGCAGCCCCCGCCGCACCGTCACCGTCCCCCGCGGATCGACTGAGCACGAGCGTCAATCTTGTCATGAATTTCATGACAGTCGCGCCTCCTTCGGGTCAAGCTATCGGCACTGTCCCGGTTCCTTACCGCGTCTTAAGCGTTTCGAATAAGCGAAATACTCTCGTAGGTGAAACGGCCACTCCTGACAACAACCCAACACGCCCATATTTTTTGAGCAGTGGGGTCGCTTCAACGTTGAGTCGCTTGATCGGTGGAAGCGAGTCTTCCGATACCAGTACATCGAGCAGCAGATCTAAAATTGTCTATAGCGCCTTGAGGACTGATCCAACATCCACTACTACGATCCAGAATTATCGAAAAGACTACCAAGTGGAGCAGGCGTTTAGGGAAATTAGCAATTCGATTACGACTCGAGGAAATGTATTTCGTGTTTTGTATGTCGGCCAAGCTATTAGAGACAGCAACAAGAACGACGTGGTTGATACACAGTCAGAAGTACAAGGTGAGTATCTCGGTGAAATGTATTTAGAGCGGATTAGCAATTTTGCACCCGCAGGAGGTAACCCCGACGCAGTCGGGGTTTCAGACAGTACATATAAAGTGATCGCGAATCGAGCTATAACGGAATGAGACAATTCATCGGCATTTTTGTTTTGCTTACAGGTTACGCGATCGGCTCAATTGCCAGTCCCCCTGAGATAGTGTCCTCACGGCCGGCTTTTTGGGCTGTCAACGTTGATCCAACCACACAAAAGACTCTCTCCCTGACTTTTGATCAGGCTATGCGAGCTGACTTTTGGGACTGGTATGGCCGGGGGGTGCTGATTCCTCCACTGGGTCCCCAAACCACTTTATCGCCTGATCAGACGACGTGCACAGTTGCTACGAGTCTGCAGGCCGGGAGGGTGTATGTCTGCGGGCTAAATGAACGGGGACTGCGAGGCGTCGGATTCCAGAACGTGAAGGGTGTTTCACTTTCTCCTAAGTTTCTCGTTTTCCAAACCGCCGGCAGTCCAAAACCAGAGGACGGTCCGCCCAGAGCCCTCGGGACACTGCCAGCGAGCGGCGCACAAGATGTGAATCCAGCGACCGCAAAGGCGATTACGGTGACCTTTGATCGGGCAATGGATCCCAAGAAGCACGGCTTGCATCTATTCGAAGAGAAGAAGCCGGTTGATCTCAAGAGCGTAACGTTCACTTACTCGGCCGACGGTAAGACTTTCATCCTGAACTACCCCCTGAAACCTTCGACACGCTACGAGGTGGTGATGAACAGCACCGAAGACATCGGCTTCGCGGCGACGAACCGCGTCCCGCTGTGGCCGGTTAGCTTTGCCTTCACGACCGGTCAGCCGCATTGATGCCTAGCCAGTCGCTTCGCGGGGTCAGTCGCTTCGCGGGGGGTCTTCTCGGGGTCAGTCCTCACTATTGACACTCTTCCGCCCGCCCAGCTAGCCTCGGCCCTGGGAGTCGCTCCGCGTAGTCGCTTCGCGGGGTCGTCGCTTCGCGGGGTCGTTCGCGGGGTCAGTCCTCACTATTGACACTTTTCCGGCCGTCCGTTCAGCTTCTTCCCCACCGGTGTTGACGACGCTCAGGCGGACGATAGCAGCATTGCGCGGATGAAAGTCCGAGAAGCCATCAAACTCATCGAAGAAGATGGTTGGCATCTCGACCGGACGCGCGGCAGCCACCGCCAATACAAGCATTCGAGCAAGCGCGGGCTGGTGACGATCTCGGGCAAACCGGGCCATGATCTTGCGCCCGGCACGAAAAATAGTATTTTGAAGCAAGCAGGACTCAAATGAATCGTTATTTGATCATTATCGAAGACACCGCGACCGGCTACTCCTCCTATTCTCCCGATTT
>JBBSHP010000179.1:0-7973 GCA_038232555.1 Bryobacterales bacterium | reverse complement strand
CAGCCTCCCGCTATCAGGAACTTCTCGCGGCTCCGTCCAAAGGTGGCTATTTTAACCGAAACATCCGCAACCGCTTCCGTCATAAGCGCTTACCGGAACTGGGCGCAATAAAGTAAGTGGCATTGGGCAGGAATGCCTGCTCTACAGGGACGGGTTGCAGCGCATCTGCGGAAGTTTCTGCTGTTGTTGTGATTTTTGTCAGGACCAGTGAGCGGGTTCCATGGCCATTCTGCAGGGATTGGAAGTCGATGTTGTTCAGGGCGCTGCGGCGCAGGAGTTGGGTCAAGCCCTTGGGAGTCTCGGGCCAGCCGAGGGCCGGGTTGGACGCGCGAAGGCGCAGCAGGAGTTCGGTGGCGGTGCCGGTCCATTCGGTCTGAGATTGCATGAAAGCCGCGACCGCAACTGCGATTGGGTCCGGCGATGCGGTGAATTCCCGCCATCCCGGAGCGGGGTTTCCGGCCAGGATGGAGCTGACCGCGGTGCACAGAGCTCCGAGCAACTGGGGACGAAGTTCTTGGAACTCAGCTTGCGAGAGGGACGCCGCGTGGGGCGGGAGCTGGATGGCAATGGCGCGGTCGCCGAGACGGAGCGCGGTCTCGCTGGTGAAGAGCATGGGTCGCTCCAGATGAACCTGGAACGGCTCGGGGTCGGAGGCCTTATCGCGGACGGCGAAGACCATTCCGGTGGAGAGCCGGATGAGTTTGCGCAGGGTGGCGGAAGGGAGCAGATCCACGTTGTCCAGTGCCACGATCCAGTTGTGCAAGGCCAGCGATTGGAGGTCGCGCGCGCTGGATGGTAGAGGACAGAAGGGAGCTGGACCTGGATCGAGGACGGCCCGGAGCATGCTCGCGATGGTGGACTTGGCCGATGAGGACGCGCCTTGCAAAACCAGGATGGGATAAGGGCCGGTGGGCGACATAGCCGCGATCAGCCACGACAAACAGCGCTTGAATTGTTCCGGAGAGAGGCCCAGCAAAGTCTGGAGCTGCTTGAACGCTTTTTTGGTGGTTCGTTGCGGTGGCGGAAGCGGGGTCGCGGAGCGCGTGGCGCGGAAGAAGCCGGCCAGATTCTGCGTGATGCGCCAGCCGGCGGCGGTGATTTCGACGGCTTCGCCTGCGGCATTGTGGAGATCGATCAGGACCTGGCCGGGGCTGGAGGCGATGCGTCGCGCGACGGCGGGGCGAACGGTAGCGGTGTTCTCCTGTTCGGGTGGAAATTCGGCTTGGGCTTCGAGCGATTCGACAACAGCGCGCAGGGCGGAGGGCCGGGGGACGACGGCATGCTCGGTTTGAAAGCGGGCCAGCAGCCAGTTGCGATAGGTCTTGGAATGAAGCGGGACGACCTGATTGCCTTCCAGTTGGACGGGGATGCTGGCGAAGATCTGGCCGAGGTCGGAAGCGAAAGGCGTGGAGGTGCGGGCGGAGGCCAGCAGGGCGTCGACTTGCCAGGCGCGGGTGTGAGATAGGTCGGTCATGTCGCCTTATAAATAGCAGGCGGAAGGGCGAAAACGAACTATGGGTTTTGTAAAGTACGGGGAGTGCGGGAGATTGAGGCGAAAATATGTGTTAACGGAAAAACGTTTGGGCCACGAATGCACACGAATGCATGTAACAAGCACGAGTCTGTACGAAGCCCGAGTGCCAGGGTCTAGGTCGCATTATGAGGTGCCTGCTTGCTCGACAATTGGCAATGGAACTAGCGAGTACCTCGCGATGCACCCGGCCTGGCGAACGTTAGCCTCCCCCCTTCTATAGCTGCGCTGCCAGGCCGAACTCTCACGTTCTCCAGTGGGTGCTGCCCTTCTGGTTGACCGCTCTAAAACGCGACGTGCCAGGTGATCGCTTCGTGAGCGCCGTCGTCAGCAGTCTGGCGAGAGCCGCCTACCTGACGCAGGCGTGCATGGCGTAATTTTTCCGTTCACCAGCACGCCGGAACTGGCGGACCAGGACGCGGCCCGCACGGCTACCCGCTTATCCTGCGGGCGCGCGTCCAGAAGTTGGAATCGGGCACGTCGAACACGATCGACACCGCGATTATCGCTGCGGCAACCGTGCTCGGCGCTGCGTTCCTGGGAATCTTCGGTCAATACATGATGGGGCGCCGCGAAGAGCGACGCGCGATCACCACGGCGGAGCGCGCCGTCGAGGCGTTGGTGATGTTGATCACACCATCACCAACGGTGAGATTGGCGAGGTATAGGAGTTGATAGGCATCCGTCACATTTACAGGAGCTGGCGGTGCGATGACCACAGTGTTGGCAGTAGCTGGTCTGAATCGGTAGTGCAACCTCGCCTTGGGAGATTGAACCGGATGATCGCCAGACCGAGCGAGCGCGGCAAACAAAACTGCATTATGATAGATTCGCGGGTGGGATCGCTTCCACCAGGTGCTGCGGGCGTTACTCGGGCACTTTTCCTTGATTAGGAGCAGGTATGCAGGACCGGTCGCGACAGTGTGGCGGCCATTGTGTCTCGCAGCCATCACAGTGACAAGCTTGGACCTGGTGAACATAACTGGGATAGGCGACGCGAGTCTGCGCAGGGAGTCTGAAAAGTGAATCGTGTTGGTTCTTCAATCGTATTGGGCCTATGCTTTTCGATGGCCGGTTTTGCACAGTTTGATTTGGCATCCGTGGTCGGCACAGTAAAAGATTCCACGGGTTTGCCGATGCCGCATGTGATTGTCGAGATTCGCAGCGTAGCCACCAACATCACCCGGACCACAACCACTTCTCTTACCGGCGACTACGATTTTGTAGCGGTGCAGCCGGGCCAATATGCCTTAACGGCGAAGCAGCCAGGATTCAAAGGGACGACCCGAACCTTTGAAGTTGCCGTCGGCCAACGATTGCAACTGGACATATCGCTCGAAATTGGAACAGCGACCGAGAGCGTCACCGTCGAAGCGAATGTCATTGCTGTCGAAGCCGTCTCATCCGACATGAATAATGTGCGGACCAGGCAGCAGGTCATCGACCTGCCGCTCAACAATCGCAATTTCACGCAACTGGTTCAACTCGCGCCCGGCGTCACGAATAAGGGCAGCTCGACGAACGTGAGCAACGGCGGCTACACCGCGGGACGGGGGACGAGTGGAGCAACGATCAATGGCAACTCGTCCGACGTGGGCATCTATCTATTCGATGGCATTCAGAGCGTCGATGCCGATGCCAACGTGTTGATCTTTTACCCGCCTGTAGACGCCATTCAGGAATTCAAGGTGCAGACCAATGCTGCGCCGGCTGCCTACGGCGGCGGTCCATCGGTGGTCAACGTGACTTTCCGGTCCGGCACAAATGACATACATGGAGCTGCTTACGAGTTCCTGCGCAATTCCGCTTTTGATGCCAAAAATTTCTTCGACTCAGCCCGCGCTCCGATCCCGCCATTTCGGATGAATGAGTTCGGTGCCAACCTCGGAGGCCCAGTCTTCATCCCCCATCTGTTTAACGGCAAGAACCGGCTGTTCTTCTTTGCCGACTACGAAGGAAAGCGCGTAAGCCAGGCGCAGACTTACATCTCGACGGTGCCGACTGCGGCCATGCGGACAGGCGATTTTTCCGAGCTTCTGCCGAAGACGGTCATTCGTGCTCCCGGCACTACCGTGCCGCTGCCGAACAATCGGGTGACGCAAATTGACCCGGTGTCCGCGAAGATCGTCAATCTTTATCCGCTACCCAATATTTCCGGAGCCGGGCAGGTCAATAACTTCCTCTACAACGGGCCTCTGCTCAACACAATCAATCAGGGCGATGTACGGATAGACTACCGCACGACTAACTCTTCGATTTTCGGGCGCTACAGCAGGGAAGACCCGACTACCACGAATCCTGGTTTCCTTCCGGCGCCGGCAATTGGCGGTGGACCCGGATATCCTGGCGTAACCCTGGCACCGGGTACCCAAGTAGTACTCGGATATGGCCGCTCAATCGGCCCGACGAAATACTATGAGTTGCGCGCCGGCTTTTCCCGCCTGGTCGAAAACATCCTCGTTGAAGACACTAAACTTGGAAATATCGCGGAGCAGCTCGGTATTCGGAATGCGAATCTCGGCGGTCCCGGTATGACCACAATCAACATCTCCGGAATGGCTTCTTTTGGAGATAGTAATGGCAGTCTCCAAAAAGTCAACAACCTCTATGAAGTCGCTCAAGCCTTGAGCTGGGTACACGGTAAGCACGAGCTGAAGTTTGGCTTTAACTGGATGACGACCACCTTCGCATTCTTTACTCCTCCGAAGCCGGTCGGGTCCTACAGTTTCAACGGGTCCTACACGGGTTACGGTCTTGCCGACTTTTTATACGGGCATCCGATCAGCTCGCAAATCGACATTACCAAGTTCTTCACCCTCACCCGCTATCGTCCCGTGGTGTACGTGCAGGATAACTGGCGTGTGACCTCTAAGCTGACGCTGAACCTGGGGCTGCGGGATGAAATGGTGACACCGTGGAAGGAGCGCCACAACCGCCTGGGGGTGTTCGATCCGAAGAATGGCGGAAGCGTGGTAGCGCTGGGCACTCCTGGTTATCCCGCCGACACCGTAACAGATGGCCACTTCAGGAATTTGGGGCCGCGTGCCGGGTTCGCTTATAGTCTCACTCCGTCAACTGTAATCCGCGCCGGATTCGGTATCTTTTACGCCTACCAGACTTACAACTCCAACCCGCAGGCGAAGAACGCGCCCTTCAATGGATCGCTGATTGTGAGCAACGCCGCGGGTGAAACGGGTTACGCTGCTGCTGTGCCCATCTCGGCGGGTTTCACCGCAAACCGTCCGAATCTATTCCCCTCGGCCGGCACTGCTTTCAATGTGTTCCAACGGTCGTACCCGAATCCGTCCGCCAACGAATGGAATTTGAACATACAGCGGCAACTCTCAAACCATTCCACGCTTTCGCTGGCTTACGTCGGGCAGAACGGCGTGCACATTCTGATCAATCCGAACATCAATTATCCAACGCCTGGGCCTGGGTCTGTCGCAAGCCGGCGGCCCTATCCGAACCTGGCAGATGGCACCGTCAACTGCACGTGCGCCAATTCCTCTTTCAATTCGCTGCAGGTGACCTATCTCAATCGCCATTTTGCCGGGCTGGATTTTCAGGGCGCATACGCCTATGCGCACAGCATCGACAATTCGAGCGGGAACTCAAACGGAGTGGGAATCCAGAACCCGGCGAATCTGCGCCTTTACAGGGCGAATTCGGATTTCGACATCCGCCACAACCTGGTTTTGAGCTGGTCCTACGAACTGCCCTTCGGTCGCGGCAAGCGCTTTGCAGCCGGGGCGCACGGCGTCGTGCAGAACGTGGTTGGAGGTTGGCGGTTCAACGGTATTGACACGTTCGCAGCGGGCTCGCCGTTTACACCTGTCATGGTTAGCAGCCTGCTGAATTCCGGGAGTGCTGTTCAGTGGCCAAACCGGATTGGACCCGGGACGGTTGAGAATCGCAGCATCCAGCGATGGTACAACCCCGCCGATTTCGTCTCTCCAGGGAACTATACCTTCGGGAACTCTGGAAGGAACATTCTGTTTGGACCAGGCACCAGGCAGTTTGACTTGTCTTTGTTTAAGGAATTCTATTTCAGTGAGCAAGCGGGAAAACATCTTCAGTTCCGCGCAGAAGCCTTCAATGTGCTGAATACACCGCAGTTTAACAATCCCAATGCTCAGATCGGCAACCCGGCAGCCGGAACCATCAGCTCGGCCGGAGCTCCATTGCTGTTCCAGCGGACATCCCGTCAAATTCAGCTCGCCCTGAAGCTGTATTGGTAAAGAGGCTGAGTCTTGCCACGTTAGATGAGAAACCCGGATAGAGGATGCGGACCGTAGTACCCATACTCCTGTTCATTTTCCAACTCGGGGCGATTGCCTATGCCCGGTTTGTCCCAACGCGGTATTTCTGCTGGGCTCCGTTCGACACCCAGACCGATTACATAGCGAAGTCTACAGTGAACGGCCGGGAGCTGACCGCAGCCGAGTTTCGTCAACGCTATCGCAGGAACCAGCAGGGCTTCGATAATCGCTCACCCCAGCACGTCATCGACATGTTGCAACAGGTAGAGGAGAAGCGGTCTGCATTCGGCGAGAAAGCAATGATCGTGATGAGGTATCGCGTCAATGGCAAAGAACTTCGGGACTGGCACTGGCCTCCCGCAGTTCAAACGCGATGATAGAACGGGACTCAATCAGCCCCCGGCCGGTATCCAAGCCATCATGGAACCCGCTCCGATGTCGCGGTACAGATCTCCCGCTGAACCTGACTATTATGGTAAAAGTGCTTGCAATGGTTCTGCTGCTGGTGAACCATGTACGCATCCTGCCGGATCCATGGCTTCCCTTTATACCCGGGCTGGATACGATTCCTCCAGTGCTCTTTCAGCGCACACTTCAAACAGTATTTCTTATCTCGGCCATTGCAATCATCTTCAACAGACGGGTTCGATTAGCTTCGCTGGTGTTGGGTTCAACGATACTGTTAGCGGTCGTTTCATCAAAAGCGTATTACGGCAACAATAAGACGTTTTGCGGACTGTTGCTCTTTCTAGCGGGCCTCTACAAGCAGGGTGGGCCTAACTTCATTCAGTGGCAACTCGCGATAACCTACTTTGGTGCGGGACTAAATAAGGCCATCGATGGAGACTGGCATTCTGGCGTGTTTTTCGAAAACTGGGCTGTCAATCGGCTGCAGCAGCCGTGGTATATCGCGCTCAATTCGAAGCTTCCTCCATTGCTTCTGGCGCGCTTGATGTGCTGGACGACGATCATCACGGAGCTCGCCACGGTACCGTGCCTGCTGATTCCATCTCTTCAGTACTGGGCGATTCTCGCCAACATTTTCTTCCAGTCAAGTTTGCTGCTGTTTACCGGCACGACCTTCACCTTGTTTTTCTACGCCATGACCGCGGCTTCACTGGCGTTTTTCTCGTGGCCCGCGGATCCCGCCCTGGTCTTCTATGACAGCGGCCGCAAGATGACTCAACGCGCCCGATCATTCTCTGAGGCCTGGGATCTGGACGGTATGTTTGCCTGGATACCTTACCAGTCGGCGACCGCATCGCAATATGGGCTCCCGGCCGGCTATGACGCCCGCCAACCACTGCTGCTTCTGACGTCGGACAAAGTTTATTCCAACTTTCGCGCCCTGCGAATGATCGTACTGCTCAATCCGATCACGTATTTCGTGATGGCTGGTTCCATTGCAGCCTTCGAGGGTTTGTCAGGTCAGGCTGTATTTGGCAGAAGGTTGATAGTTCTAGTCAGCCTTGTGCTCCTGATGCCGCCGCTCGCGTGGATTGCAGACCAGTTTATAGGAGCCAATGGGGCGCAAGATGCGTTTCAGTCCGCGCAGAGTGCCGAGGTTCGCGCTTCTGGCGCCCCCATAGAGTAAGCGGTTTTTGTCACGAGGCGGTCCGAGAATGGCATGAGCGCGCCGAGGCGCAAGAGCCTAAAATGGTACTCAGCCATGCGAGACCGCGACCATTGCTTACTCGGTACCGTTTTTCGTCTTACCATCATATTTTTTGCCGTTTCTCTCGACGCACCAAAGTCCGAAAATCAGAACCTGTTCGAAAGTAAGATCCGTCCCGTGCTGTCCAGCGAGTTCACGAGATCGACCTGAAGCAAAGGGCGGCGAGTCTCGCTCGGCTTGCCGTAGTTGCTGACGGTTACCGCCCAGCCGCTTTTCCGTCCCCAAGAAGAGTGGAGTCAATGACTTACATTGGAGGGAACCGATGAGGCGGAGCACGTCGTCCCAGTGCGGCGCGATGCGATCAAGATTAATGCGCTGTCGTGCCTGTGTGTTCAACTCACCGTAGTCGGCTTTTTGATCGACGCGCCAGTTCGTCCCTGACGAATGAAGAGTGATTGCCGCTACAGCTTTCGCAAAAGTATCCTGCAAAAGATAGCCTTAATGCAAGGACTTTCGCAGCAGAGGCGAAGAGGCATAACAGTGAGGATCGGCTACGCCCGGGTTT
>JBBSHP010000178.1:0-7976 GCA_038232555.1 Bryobacterales bacterium | reverse complement strand
GTTTTTGGCCGGCACGTTCGTGCCATTGGCGACAACGAGACCGCTGCACGCTACGCGGGTCTTCCGATCCGCCGCGTGAAGACGATCGTGTACTCGCTCTCGGGCTTGCTGTCGGGATTTGCGGGCGTCCTTTATGCCGCGGAGAATCATCAGGGCAACCCAAACGCAGGCGTCGCTTACGAACTGGATGCCATCGCGGCTGTGGTGATCGGCGGTACGCGGCTTTCGGGAGGTAAAGGGTCCATTTCGGGAACCCTCATAGGAACCTTGATCATCGGTGTACTCACGAACATGCTGCGGCTGAAAAATGTGGACAGCAATGTGGAGATGATGATCAAGGCGGCGATTATCATTCTGGCCGTGGCCGTACAGCGAAAAAAGGATTGATGAAATGCGAATGACTGCAAGACTCGAGTTCATATTTGGTGCGGTTGTGACTGCATCGCTTTGTTCTTCATGTGGCTCACACGGACCGAAGCAAGGCAAAGAAACGAAACAATACTTCGTGGCGTTCAGCCAGTGCAACAACGCCGAGCCTTACCGAGCGGCCCAGAACGCGCTCATGACCAAGCTTTTTTCCGAATACCCGGACGTGAAGCTAGTGATCTCCGACGCCCAGCAGGACAACAGCAAGCAAATCGCGCAGGTGGAAACCTTTATCCGCCAAAAGCCGGATCTGCTCATTGTTGCGCCGAACGAGCGTGCCGCACTCACAGCGGTCATGGGACAAGCCATGGAGGCCAAAATCCCGACGCTCTGCCTGGAGCGCGATATCCTGCAGCCGAACTACACCACATACGTACACAGCGACAACGTGGCCATCGGCCGCATGGCTGGCCAGTTCATCGTGGACTACCTCACCAGGAAGAATGGCAAGCCGCTGGGAAAGATTGTTGAGATGCGCGGACTGCTTGGTGTTGAGGGTGAAATAAGCCGGGCCGCGGGCGCGAAGGCTGTTTTCACGAAGTATCCCGATATTCAAGTGGTAGCAGATCCGGTGGCGGACTGGATTCAGGCCAAGGCGAAAGATCGGATGACCGAAGTTCTACGTGCGCAACCCAAGATCGACGTCACCTACGGACACAACGATCCGATGGCAATCGGAGCATATCTCGCAGCCAAAGAACTGGGGCGCGATAAGGAAATTGCGTTTGTCGGTGTGGACGGATTGGGCGGACCCGCGGGCGGGATCAAAAAGGTCATGGACGGTGTGCTGGCTGCCACATTCGTATATCCGCTGTGCGTCGATAAGACGGTTGAGATTGGTAATCGCATCCTCCGCGAGCCAGGTTTTCGTCCGGACAAACAATACACCATTGAATCTGTGATGGTAACTCCTGCGAACGCGGCCGAACTATATAAGAAGTTCACGGTGACCGGCGCCGAGTAATGGTTACCCCCGGGGGAAACACTCGATATTGTGTGCCAAACGTAGGACATGCTTCAGCTTGTCCCCAGGCGCTTCCGAACGGCTGGCGCCGACGGGTTTGCACTCACCAGCCCAGGTGATCACTGCGTTCCCCAATAATTCCCTTAAGCGACAGAAGTTGATCTATATGGCAGTCCCCAACCACCGTTTCTACGATCAATGGTGTTGCGTCGTGATGAGATGTCCGACCAGCATCACGAGCCGATCACATCATCATTCGACAAGCTGGTTCCGTTCGTGTGCCGAGCCAGCAGAGGCCGTAACGCGAGATTTACCACAATCATGATCAGGCTGGCGACAGGAAGCACCAGGAGGCCGGTTTTCAGAGCTGTCGGATCGCCGCCCGCGATTGCGCCAATCAAAGGTGAACTGAGTGCGAGACCAACAAAGCCGAACGTAATGACAACGCCCATGGCCGTAGTGCTCTTAGGAGACGCATCGGCAACCATGGCAAGCGTGGTTGGGAACACCGGTGCCATTGCAATTCCAACACAGAAGACTATAATGCCTGCCAAAGCCGGGTCACTCGTTCTGAGCATTAAGAAAGTAGTAGCCGCCATGGCGCCTGCGGCCCCGAGCGTAACTGTTGACGCCGCCACGTTGACGAGAATACGACATACGATGACACGGCCAATCAATAGCCCAAGCGCAAATCCGAATGAAAGAATATTGAGAGCCTTGCTTTGAGAAATGTTCTGGGTCTTCAAGTACAAAACGAGCCAATTCCAAATTCCGACTTCGCAGGTAACATACAGGAACATAAAGGCGCAGAGTAACCACAACGACGGTCTGCCCAGCAGGGTATGGGCTTCCGAAAACTTAAACCCGCGCTCCCCGGTTGGACGCGGCATAGGCGTAGTGACATGTACGGCGAAAGTGATCGCGCACAGCGATGCAGCCATGTAGCAGAGAACTTTCCCGCTTCCCTCCGCCAGGTAATTCATAAGGACGGGAGTTGCCATTCCTCCAAGCCCGAAAAACAGACTCAGCAGATTTAGAGCGATAGCGCGCCGCTGCTCGCCGGCGTCGCTGCCCAGCGCGTTTGCCGCAGTCAGGATAATCGCCCCTCCCATACCTGCGAAAAACCAGCAGAGCATTGCTAATCGAAAGCCACCCCACGTGGCGAGAGCTATCAGGGAAATTGCGATCAAAGCGACGCCCAGAAGTAGAGCCGGCTTCTTGCCTTTGTTGTCGATAAATGGACCCACCGCGAGTGAGGCAATCACCAGTCCCAAAGCCTGCGCGCCAGCGACTTTCCCATTCTCCGCGGGCGTGAAGCCGAAGCCAGGCATGAGAGTACCTAGCATGGCGGCGATAATGCCGTACAGAAACATCGCCATAATGGCGGCGACGATGATTCGACCGGAACTGAGTTGAGTCAACGAAATCCTCCGCTGAGTGAACGCTAAACCGGCACCGCGCTTCTGTGGTGGAGGGGATTTGCCGCGGCTTCGGCGAGAAGGCGTCCGGCTCGGAGCGCCTGTTCCGCGAAGACCGCGCCCACACTCAACCGTACTGCATGCCTGCGGCCTGGGCTGACGAAGAACGGCTCTCCCGAAACCACCAACGCTCCCAATGCTGCGACGCGCTCCACTACGTGCGCGGCTTCCAAACCCAACGGCAGGCCGACCCAAAGATTTACCCCATCTTCGCTCTGGGTCAGGTTGAGTGCTCCACTCCTTACCCCCAGGCTCAAGCCTTCCGCTGCCCGTCGTCGGCGCTCGGCGTATTCTGCCTGTGCATTGCACAGCGATTCTTTTAATTCGTCTTCGATGAGTGCCGCGGCGAAAGCCCTCTGCACCATACGCGATGTCCACCCGTCCGCGTATCCTTTTGCGTCCATAAGAATATTCCTCAGCCGTGGCCTCACAACGGCCGCCGCAATCCGCAGATCCGGACCAAACGCCTTCGAGAAGGAGCGAATATATACGACTCTGTCCTCGATTCGGGTGTCGGACAGCAACGAGCCGGGGTGAGTAGAGGCGATGTCTGCAAAATGATCGTCTTCGATAATCGTTACGCCCGGAAAGTTCGCCAGCACGTCGGCGAGTTCGCGCATTCGGCTCGCCGACCACGAAGCGCCAGTTGGATTGTGAGCGCGAGGTGTGAGCAGAATCGCGGTCACGCCACTTGCGAGCGCTGTCTCGACGGAGGTCGGCATAGCTCCGAACTCATCTACGGAAATTCCAACCACTTGGCTGATCCGTTCAAATGTATCCAATCCCGTCGGGTACCCGGGCTGTTCCATAGCGATGACCGGGGTCGAACGTGAACTGAGAGCGCGTGCCACCTCGAACGTGAGAACCATCAGTTGCTGGGCTGAAGATCCAACTACGAGATCCGCCTCCCGGCACGAAATACCGTCGGCCGTCAAACGCGGTACCAACGCCTGAACCAGTGTATCCACCGGTTCCGGACCGCCGTACTGCAGTTCGGAATGCGCAGTACGCTGTAATGTCTCGATCCATTTCCGCTGAAGAACTCTCCAGGGTAGTAAGGAGGTGTCGGGACTGCCGGTCGTACAGTCCACCGCGTCCGGGTAAAGACCTCGCAACCGCGCTGTCGACATCGCCAGCGTCCTACGGCGCCATGGAGCCTCGAATGGATGAGGCGGACCCAACGGTTGCCGCGCCTTCTGATCGCTTCCCGCACTGGCCACAAGACCGGCCTTTCCGATTCCTTCACGCGGCCCCGTGACAAACGACCCTCGCCCCACTTCGCTGGAAATACGACCATTAGTGCTGAGGATGCGATAAGCCGTCGCGATTGTTGTCACGCTCGCATCCACCTTAGCCGCGAGATCTCTCATTGGGGGCAGCTTCTCCCCATTCTGGATTTGTCCTGCGAGAATCGCTTGTTCTAAGGCAGCGGCGATTTGCTTTGCGCCTCTCGTCCCGGCAATCTGGTTAACCCAACTTAGCGCCATCTAATACATATTGTACTGAATGTCTCTAAGAAAAGGCACCCACCCCAGTTCCTCGGATGGTAAACTGAGGTCGCTCGGAGCGAGCGTTCAGAACTGCGACGCGGCAGTGTGGACGCATCTTTCGGAACTCCATCGCATTCCTCGCATCCCCAAAGATGCGCCGTAAATCTCCGAACCGTCCCCTTCGTTTCAATCGCTTCTCGGGAGTGTCCTAAAATCACCACACCCTAAGAGATGCGCCCATGCGTTGCGTGTACCGAGCCGAGTGCGCGAGCAAGCCGGTCTTGGGCTGGCCTGACTAATATTCGTTAATCTTAATCTTCTTGACGATGTTCAACTTGTACAATATGATCTCAATTGTACTGGTTGTACACTATGCAATTTGCATGTTATCGGTCGGCAGGAGATGCCATGTTGCTTTCTAACTCTCATCGGAACTGCCTATACGTATTTGGGCTCATCGGACTGCTCTGCTCGCCCGCCCTCTTAGCTCAGGCCACCGGCACCATTCACGGATCCGTCTACGACAATTCCCGGTCCTCGATTCCAGAGGCAAGCATCCTTGTGAAGAACACCGCAACCAACGAATCCCGGACAGTAAGTGCCGATAGCACCGGCAAATATGTCGTCGCGTTGCTGCCGGTCGGGCCCTATGCTGTTACGGTCCAGAAAGAGGGCTTCAATCCGTTCATCCAGAACAACGTCCTGCTGCAGGTGAATACCGATCTCGAAGTCGACGCCATTCTTCAGGTGCGCGGCACTACCGAGGCCGTGACGGTTTCGGCGACCGCTTCGATGGTTCAACCGTCGTCCACCAATCTGGTCCAGGTGATCGATCAGAAGCGCGTGACCGATCTCCCGCTAAACGGGCGGAATGTTCTGAGCCTGGTCACACTGGGCAGCGGCGTGTCCAACGTCAACGCCGGCGGCCGCTCGCTCCAGGCCAATACGCTGGGAAATGGCACGTACCAAGCTTCGGTGTCCATCAACGGTTCCCGCGAGAATGGAACCAACTACCTGCTGGACAACGCCGACTTCAACGACAACTATACGAACATCGCGCAGTCGTTTCCCAATCCAGATGCCGTGCAGGAGTTCAGCGTGCAGACCAGCACGTTCGACGCGCAATACGGCCGCTCGGTCGGGGGAGCGGTGAATGTGGTTACCCGCGGAGGCACCAATGAAGTGCATGGGACGGCGTTCGATTACCTGCGCAACTACGCCTTAAACGCCCGCAACTTCTTTACGGGACAGGATTCGCTGAAGCGAAACCAGTTCGGAATGGCCCTGGGCGGGCCGGTGATGATACCGCGGCTGTATGACGGGCGAAACAAAACCTTCGTGTTCGGCTCCTATCAGGGAACGCGGCAAAGTATCGCCACGCCGTTTCGGGCCGTAGCGCCGACCGAGGCCATGAAGCGCGGGGATCTGTCCGCCTTTCTCGGCCCGAACGGCACGGGTGCGATTCACGACCCCCTCAATCCCGGCCAGTATTTCCCGGGAAACATCATTCCCACGGACCGGATCAATCCGGTCTCGGCGCGGCTGTTGAAGTTCATGCCCGCCTCCACTTCGCCCGACTTTCTTCTACAGATTCCCGTTCCGGCGCAACGAACCTACGATAACCAAGTGCTGCTGCGTCTCGACCATGAATTGAGTTCGCGGCAGCGGCTTTCAGCCCGCTACTTCGTGCTCGACTACGACCGGCCGTGGGTGTTCAATCCCAACCAACTTTATTACGTCGGCGTCGGCCAGAATGGACGCGCTCAGACGGCCGCCCTGAATCACACCTTCATCGCCACGCCCCGGCTGGTGAATCAGTTGATCCTGAATTACAACCGAAACGTGTCCCGGGCCCAGCCGCCGGTCGAGCTACCGACGTTCGAAACGCTAGGAGCCCGTGTTCGTACCCTGCCTGGCAATCCGACCATGGTCCTCAGCATTACCAACTGGTCTGGAATCAGCACGGGAGTGCCCTATTACGTGCCTCAGTCCACTTACCAGATTGCCGACAACGTCAGCTACGCGTCGGGGCGTCACAATCTGCGGTTCGGCGCCGATCTGAAGCGGTATCGTATGGATTTCCTGAACCCCTGGCTCACCGGCGGTACAGCAGGCTTCAGCGGGCAATTACTGAGCGATCCCGGCCGCACCAACGCCGGCAATGCCTTCGGCGAATTCCTGTTGGGAACGCTGGCCAGTTGGCGGCAGCAGTCCAATTCCTATGAGCGCGTGTGGACCAACTTCATGGCGTTCTACATTCAAGACGACATCCGCGCCACCAGCAAGCTGACGTTCAATCTAGGCCTGCGGTGGGACCCGAAGTTCGACATCAACGAGATCTATGGACAGCGCACCACCTTCGTCGCCGGGCAGCAGTCCACGCGGTTCCCATTTGCGCTTCCGGGATTGCTCTTCGAGGGCGACAAGGGCTATGAGAAAGGAATCATCCCGAACGACTTTAACAATTTTGCGCCACGGTTCGGCGTCGCTTATCAGTTGCGGCCCCGGACCGTCATCCGCGCCGCTTACGGAATTTTTTACGATCAGCTCATGAACATTTTCAATAACCGGTCGATGCAGGCGGAGCCGTTCCTGCGACAGGCTGTCCTGACGAATCAGGGGCTCCTCTCGGACCCCTATCGCGGAGACGCGGTGCTGGATCCGAGCGCTCAGAAGCCCGATGCCAGCTTCCGTTTCCGCCCCTACAACACTTGGGCGATTCCTACGAAACAGATGACGACTCCGTGGATGCAGAACTGGAACTTCGTGATCGAGCAACAGGTCGCGGGCGACCTGTTGCTCCGCGCGGCCTACGTGGGCTCGAAAGGCGAACACCTGCTGCACTCTCCCGAAGCCAACCCGGCCCTCTATGGTCCCGGCGCCACCCCCGGAAACGTGAACCAGCGCCGCATCTATCAGCCCTTGGGAGCGGTGCAACTGGGCCGCACCGATGCCTGGTCTAAATATCACTCCCTCCAATTGACCGCTCAAAAAAGATATAGCCACGGGTTCACCATGCTGGTTAACTACACGTGGTCCAAATCGGTCGACATCGCTTCTTATGGATCGGTGGAATATGCCACGACAGGTCCCAATCCATTTAACTTCAACGATAATCGTGGACTGGCGGATTTCAACATTCCTCAGCGCCTGGTCGCCTCCGGGATCTGGGAGCTTCCGGCGTTAAGGAACTCCCATGCGTTGACCCGGGCGATCCTGGGCGGCTGGCAAAGTAACTTCATCTTTGCCGCTCAGGCAGGCGGACCCATTACGATCTTCAGCGGCGTGGACAACGCGCTGATGGGAGTGGGAGGGAATTTCGCGGACTTGACCGGAGTCGACTGGCGCTTCTCCGGCAGCCGGTCCAAACAGGACGAGATCGCCCACTGGTTCAATCCGGCTGCGTTCAAAATCAACGCGGTCGGCACCATTGGCACGGGACGCAGGAATCAATTGCAGGCGCCGGGGCTTTGGAATCTCGACTATTCCCTGTTCAAGGACTTCTCTCTGCGGGAGCGACTGAAGCTGCAACTGCGCGGCGAGTTGTTTAATGCCTTTAATCACACCAATCTCAACGGCCCGAATACCACCGTAACGAGTCCTTTGTTTGGTAAGATC